>NZ_NPJC01000047.1:0-1661 GCF_002251405.1 Prevotella sp. P4-98
TTACTTAACCTCCTCATATCTAATCTGTGCTGACATATAATCAGTTATCAATATTTGGTACAAATTGGGGACAAAACAATCGGTTATTGTCCATCTTGACCTTAGTTTCAAAGAACACGCTGCAAAGATACAAAATATTCCCGACATGGAAAAAAGAAACTAAATAAAACGAAGATTCTCCATTCGTTTTTAGTTCTTTTTAGTGTCCTTATAATGGACTTTCATTATAGATCGCTGCTGGTGATGATGTATGGATTTAATCCCTCTGTTCAATGAAGCATAGTACACCGACCCTATTTTGGTCATCCTTTTATTTTTCACCAAGAGGATATTCCTTCTTATTCCTTTATATAAAGGCACTTACGAATGGTTTATAGAGTTACGCTACCGAATACAACTCATTTTCCCAATGCTTTTTAGGAATAGAAAGTCAATTTTTTGATGGATTTCTTTCAGTTTTTTCAAACTTTCTTCGACAAAAAATCCCGATTCTGCAACCGAACGAACAACCGAAGTAAGTTCCGAACCCAAGCTCCATCATCTGTTCATCTCCTTCCTCCATAAAATAATCTCATCAACATTATATTGCCTCTTCTTGCCTTCGCGGCTCCACCAGAACATCCTGGAGGAACGGGACTCGATACAGTAGTTAATCTCACCAAGATTAAATATCCCGTCGATCCTGTTCATCAGGATGTCTGTCAAGTCTGTGATGACGCTGAAGTCGATGCTCTGCCTCTGGGCCAGAAAATAATCTCATTGAAAGTAAAACTGGCCCAAGGATACTCCTCGCGTCCCTCCTGATACATAAAGTTGCAAGCCATACCATCTGATACGACCTGCAATCCGTTATGCAATTCCGTTATTTACAATCAAAGAGCAAACTCTTTCTTAACCCTTTGACATGTACTAACGGACACGTTGCTTATCTTAGCAGCATCCCTTATGGATAAGCCACGCTTTAATGCTTTGATGGTAGCTGCATATTCTAGTTCTTTTCTCTCTTTGGTCTTTACAGTTCCTTTTGGCCTGCCAAATCCGACATCTGCAAGAGTTTTACCACTTGACAAGGCCAATTCTATCTTTCTTCTACGGGCATCATTAAGCCTAAACTTGATTGAGTCTCGCTCTACTTTGGCACAGGTAGAGATTACCGAACAGAAGATAGCAAGGAAGGGGTTCTCTGTACCATCTTCCATGTAAAGGCTCATACCTTCCTTTTGAAAGATACAATTGATTTTGTGATCCAAACAAAACTTAATGCTTTCCAAGACCTCCCATATTGCTCTACCCATGCGATCCATAGAACTAAAGTAGATAACATCAACTGCATTATCCTTTGCATAGTTTAGGCATTCCATGAACACAGGTCTATCCTTGTTTGGCGTAGCACCTGATATATGTTCAAGGAATGGCTCATGTACCAGCAAATCATTGTTGGCATCTATCAGCTTTGTTAAGCTATAGGTCTGGCGGTCTGTGTTCTGGCGATCGCCTGTAGAGCTAACTCTACCGTAAATTATGCTTCTTCTATTCATGGATATAATTCAAAATAATCTTGGATAATTCTTACTACTTTATTTTTGGGAAAAAGTAGAAAATTTAGTAGGCAAAAAAGTGCAAAATAAATTATGTGAGACAGGGAGATTTTTGACTACAGA
>NZ_NPJC01000048.1:0-214 GCF_002251405.1 Prevotella sp. P4-98
TATTTCCATTTCGGTACATTCCGCAATTTCAAGCACTACTACCTGTTCTTTATTAAGGGTACGATGAAGTCTTATTTTCCGAAAGCTGTGTCGTACAACCGCTTTGTGGAGTTGGAAAGCCGCATGTTCTTCCAGCTCATGTTCTTCCTTAATCTGGGAGCTTTCGGAAGATGTACCGGCATAACATTCGTTGATTCCACGATGATACCCGTAT
>NZ_NPJC01000049.1:0-53748 GCF_002251405.1 Prevotella sp. P4-98
CTAACTTACAGATTGTAATTTTCTGCAAAGATAGTCATTTCTAACCCATAGAGTCATTTTTTGCTCGTATTTTGTCGCATATCAACCACTTACAACGATTGTTAATCGTTTTTAGTGGACACTAGTGTTTCCGATTATTGTGAATGTTGTTAGTCTATGTGTTGATAACAACCCTCAAAACATGTTAACTTTGGTTAATATTATGGTTGTAGCTTTATGGTATTTTCGTATGTCTTGTGATATTGTAGTATCTTTGTAGAATAACAAAATATAATAGATTCATGACCATAACTATAATTGTATTGATTATAACTATAGCCATGTTTATCTGGGGAAGGGTGCGTGGCGATATTGTTGCCTTATCTTCTCTCATGGTTCTTACTGCAACAGGTGTTCTAACAACAAGTGAAGCACTAAGTGGTTTTTCATCGCCAATTCTTATCATGATGGTGGGACTTTTTGTTGTTGGTGGAGCAATATTGCAAACCGGATTAGCTCAATCGGCAGGTAATAGCATTTCGAAAATGGCTAAAGGTAATGAGACCAGAGCTTTGATATATGTGGTATTGGCCACTTCTATTATTGGTGCTTTTGTGAGCAATACAGGAACGGTTGCTATTATGATGCCCATCATTATGAGTATGGCTGCAAGTTCCGGCATACGTTCGTCGCGTCTGTTAATGCCAGTTGCCTTTGCTGGTAGTCTTGGTGGTATGCTGACATTGATAGGTACTCCTCCTAACCTTGTTATTAGTGAAACACTTGAAGAGAATGGTTATGCTCCGTTGAAGTTCTTTTCTTTTTTCCCAGTTGGTGTTATTGTGATTGCTATCGGCCTGGCTGTATTGTTGCCAATGAGTTTGTTGCTCATTAAGAAGATAGGCAAACATCAAAACGGTGGTCAAGGCAAGAGCGTTGATGATTTGGCAGTTCAGTATCAGCTTCATGAAAATATCTATAAGTATAGTGTAGGCAACAACAAAGGAGGATTGGCTGGCATGCGAGTGCAAGATTTGGACTTGCAGAATAAGTATGGATTGACGATACTTGAAATACGCAATGAAACGAAGAACGCGTTGGGCAAGGAAATCCGTCAGAATATGGCTTGGGCGGACACTATGATAGTGCAGGGTGACATCTTATATTTCTATGGCGACAAACAGGCAATGGAGACATTTGCCCGTGAGCGTCATCTTGTCAGCATGTCAACCGACCGACTTGATTTCTATGATATAGGCATTTCTGAGATTGTAGTACTTCCCACCTCGCGCCTTATCGGAACCCGTATCAGGGATTCCCGTCTGCGTGAGGATTACTCGGTCAATATTCTCAGTATTCACAGAGATAAGAAGTATATTAAGGAAGAACTCAGTGAACATCGCTTGCAAAACGGTGACATCCTGTTGGTGCAGGGTCAGTGGGAAAAAATCATGCAGATGAACCACGAAAATGAAAACTGGGTAGTATTAGGTCGTCCTGACAAGTTGATGGAGAGGGTTTCCCTTGATTACAAGGCACCAGTAGCTGCAGCTATCATGCTTTTGATGATCGTGATGATGGTGTTCGATTTCATTCCCATAGCGCCTGTGGTTGCGGTTGTGTCAGCAGCCTTGCTGATGGTTTTTGCAGGTTGTTTCCGAAGTGTGGATGCTGCGTATAAGACCATCAATTGGGAGAGCGTTATGTTGATTGCAAGTATGATGCCTATGTCAATTGCTTTGGAAAAGACGGGTGTGTCACAGATAGTGTCTGAAAATCTAGTAAGGAGTCTGGGAGCGTTAGGTCCTTATGCCTTATTGGCAGGTATGTATTTCACCACTTCATTGATGACTATGTTTATTAGCAATACAGCAACGGCGGTATTGATGGCTCCTATTGCCCTTACTGCAGCCCAACAAATCGGAGTGAGTCCATACTCATTCATGTTTGCCGTAACATTGGGAGCCAGTATGTGTTTTGCATCGCCATTTTCAACCCCTCCCAATGCTTTGGTGATGAAAGCCGGTCGATATACTTTTATGGATTATATTATCGTGGGATTGCCTTTGCAGATTATCATAGGCATTGTCATGACGATAATTCTTCCATTGCTTTTCCCATTTTGAGTTGATAGGTAAAAACAGTCCGCAGAAACGTTCCATTTCATGGCACCTTTTCTCGCCATGGCATAGTTCAAGTGAACTTAACTCTGCTCATTTGGCTTAACTTTCATATCATACTATTGCTTCCCTGTGTGTTCGGGTCATCATCGGGATATGTTCGGGTTTTGTTGTTTCATGATGTGATATTTTCTCGCTCTCAACATTCCCACATCGTGGTATTCTCCTGTTCTGTTCCTTGTTTCTCCCATCTTTGTCACATCATTGTCCGCTAAATATTGGGACTTAGTGCGGAGTCACTTGTGACTTACTTAGGAGTTGACTACGACTGTGTGCGGACGGAATGTTTTGTGCGATGAGTGATTCTCTCTTGAACCACGTTGCAAAGATACAACATCCCCAAAAACAATCATACGTTTCTTGCGATTTGAGGACATTTTTATCAAAATGTTTACTACCCATAAATGAACTTGCTTCACAAGGCGGAAACCAGTTTATATGGCCTTGACGCCAAGGAGAGGGAAATCCTGCCACTTCATCACCCGATTGACAGGTCGTTTTCGATAGAGAAAGAATCTCAATCACAGTTATCTCAATTATAAAATAGTCACATGAAAAACGAAACCCCCTTCTTTATATACTTATAACTATTTAATAATCAATAATATATATATAAGAAAGTAAAGTTAGGGGGTATGTTTTTTTTAATTGAGAGAACTGAGATTGAGATTACGGCACAACAAGTAACAAGTAATTTAAATGATTAAAAAATTAATTATCAATGACTTACGATATTTTTAGTACTACCGCTCCAACGATGCTAAACACTGGTAGGGGCACTCATTTTATCAAATTTATCCTCTCCCAGGCGTCTCGTGAGATGCGAGAACCGCTTGTTCCGATGGTAATACCGGCCTTGGCAACTCACTTACATGAAGTCTCATTGATGTATTCGGACAACAAATATTATGATATCTGCGGACAAATGGGGCATTTGATAGGTCCTTCAGGTTTTGTAAAGGCCCTACAGAGACATCTTCTGGAGTCTATAATGCGCGCAAAAAAGAAGACCCTTCCTGCATATATGATAGAAGGGTCTTCTTAGTATGGCGTAAATGCTTGTAGCCATGTGCTTGTCAATTCTTGATTCTTGTGGCTTTCTGCCTAAGTTTTCTCGCCATGAAATGGCACATTTCTGCGGATAGTGGTTTATTCTACAGAAATTACTTGGCCATTTGGTAGATTTTCACGATGTCAGCAGCATGAAGTATTTTCAGTCCACCGATAGTGGTGGTGTCTCCATTGGTGCATTTCTGTGCCATTTCTTCAATTTCTGCATCGGTGATATCTTTGCCAACGAGAGTATGTATGTCTGTTGGCATACCTATTGAGCGGAAAAACTGCTCCATCGCTTTGATACCCGTTTCAGAAGCCTCCATATCGCTCATATTAGTGGTATCGATGCCCATTACGTTGTGGGCGAAGCGTGCAAAGCGAGGAAGGTTCTCGTTGCGAGTGTATCGAGCCCAGCTCCCCCAAACTGCCGCAAGTCCTGCTCCATGGCTCACGTCAAACAGTCCAGAGAGCTCATGCTCAATATTGTGAGTAGCCCAGTCGCCTGTTGTTCCACATCCTGTGAGGTCGTTGTGTGCCAGAGTACCTGCCCACATGATATTTGCCCGACAGGTATAGTCGGTAGGGTTGGCTAATGCCAAAGGCCCTTCTTTCATGCAAGTGCGTAGTATAGCCTCTGCAATGGCATCAGTTGTTTCCATGTCATCATCTTTGCTGAAATAGCGTTCCATGGTGTGCATCATCATGTCTGTGATACCGCATGCTGTTTGCCAAGCAGGGAGTGTGAATGTCAGTTCTGGGTTCATGATGGCAAATTTGCATCTGAACTCATCTACGCAATAGTCTTTTTTGAGCCAGCTCTCTACCTCATCATTGGTGATTACCGAGCCGTTGCTCATCTCGCTGCCAGCTGCGGGGATAGTCAGGATACAGCCGATAGGAAGATATTGTGTTGCGTGATCCTTGTGCTCGTATAGTGTCCATACATCACCTAGGTAGAATCGTCCAGATGATATGGCTTTGCAGGAGTCAATGACAGATCCTCCGCCTACGGCAAGGAGAAAATCTACATTTTCCTCCTTACAGAGTTCTATGCCCTTTCTTACGAGTGAAAGACGTGGGTTGGGTTTTACGCCTCCCAGTTTTACGTATGCTATTCCTGCTTCTGTGAGGATCTGTTCTACTTTCGCCAAGAGGCCAGAGCGTATGGCGCTTTGTCCGCCATAATGTATTAAAACCTTTGAACCTCCGTGTTTTTTTACGAGTTCTGCCACTTGGCTTTCTGTATTGCGACCAAACGCAACTTGTGTTGGAGCATAATAGTTGAAATTCTTCATATAGCTTGTTTTTTATAGTTTTTCGTATGCAAAATTACGCATTCCTGATGATTTTTCATCAGAAATGCGTAATTAATGGTATGTTCGTGTGAGGACTTCTTTAGTTGGATGCGCTGGTATTTACCACGGGTTGGGCAGCATCATCGCTACAGAGTACGACAAGCAGATTGCTCACCATCGCTGCTTTTTTGTCGTCGTCAAGTGTCATTACTCCCTCGTTGTTTAGTTTGTCGAGTGCCATTTTAACCATTGATACGGCCCCTTCTACAATCTTTTCGCGTGCAGCAATAATGGCTGTAGCTTGTTGGCGACGCAGCATCACGGCAGCAATTTCCGGTGCATAAGCCAGATAGTTGATTCGTGCTTCAATTACTTCTATGCCAGCCATCGCCAGTCGTTCGTCGATATGTGCTTCCAGTTGTTTGTTGATTTCATCGCTTCCGTCGCGTAGTGTCAGCTCTTGGGTGTTGTTGTTTTCGTTGTCATAAGCATATTGTCCAGCCACTTGTCGTAGGGCGGCATCTGCTTGAATGCTTACGAAGAGTTCGAAGGCGTTCATGATTCCTGCTGCGGTAGCGATTCCTTGTGTTTGTTGGCTTGCCATGGTCTGTGAGTCAATTTCAAACATGGCTTTATAGGTATCTTTCAGCTTCCATACCAGTACCATTCCAATCATTACAGGATTTCCCGTTTTATCGTTTACCTTAATGGGTTTCCCGTCAAGGTTACGTGCTCGGAGTGATAGTTTCTTTTGGTTTATGAAGGGGTGTATCCAATAGAAACCGGCCTTGGTGAAGGTTCCTTTGTATTTGCCGAAAAACATCAGGACACGAGCTTCTCCCGGTTCTACGAGGATGAATCCTCCTGCCATGATAAGCGAGAGTAGTATAAGAAGTCCTCCGGCAATACCGCTGGTGATGGAGCAGGCGAGTTCCCATTCTTCCATGCTGATGGCTGTAATGACTAATGCAATACCTCCGAAGAAGCATAACAGATTGAGCACGAGCATTATGATACCGTTGAGACACATGCCTGAGTAGTTGAATTCTTTAGTTTCCATATGATTAATTGTTTTTTAATAATAATATTTAATTGTGATCATTTCTATGGCGTTAACCTATGGGGATTCGTCGGTCGGTTTACCAAGATTGATGCAAAGGTATATGTTTTTTTTTAGATTCGTTTACATCAAACGGAATTTCTGATATTCAGATTCGATTATTCTTCGATATGCGATAGGGAATGGATGAAGTTTCCCAAAAGATTGAATGGTGACTCTTGTGGGAAAACATACATGTATCTGAAGGAGTGTCTCACGTGCCAGATAAGAGAACTGGAATTGTTGGTGCCGACAAAGACATGGTCTCCTTGTGTGAAGTACCATTCATCGAGTTCGTTGCCTGAAATCTTCATGAATTCGCGTATCAGTTGCTGTGCTTCTTTGGGTGAAGATGCCTCTGCAAATGGGATATTGCCGGCATCGAAGTCGAAGAGACTGACCAATACGGAAGCTGTCAGACTGGCAACATGTTCCATGTAGAGTTGTGTTATCCATGAACGGATGTGTTCATAGTCGATGTTGTCGCGTGTGGTTCGTAGATAGATGGCCAGTTCTACGAAGCGCCGTAGATGTATGCCTTGTGTGAGTAGGTTGCGCGAGATTCCTACCAACCGTAGCATGAAAGCCTTAGTAGCTTGCAGGCTTTCTATTGATATTTCCTTTTCAGCTTGTTGGAGCAGTCGGCGCAGTTTTCTGTTGAGTAGGGGATTGGACAACCGTTGTTCTTCGGTTTCTTGTTTGTCGATATCGGCTTCTGCTTGCTCTGAAACGGCATGAATAGTTGCTTGTTGCCAGTTGGCCAATAGACTTGCGTCAAGACGTAGGAAGAAGTCATCGGCAGACTGTCGTATTCCGTCAAATACCCATGGTGTAATATCATGGATTTGTGCAAAGACGAGTGCGCGTTCCCATTTCCATGCCGACATGGGTTCAAGCGTCAGATGCTCGTTGAAAGCCCCTTCGCGTAGCAGACGGATACAATTGCGCTGGATGATGTTCATAATCAGGATACGTGTTTAGGATAACGCAACAAGATGGCGAGTAGGGCAGTAAAGCCGATTGCCATTGGATAATAGAGATAAGGCAGAATGCTGATGGGGTTGAGTGCAGCCAGTCCTGCAGCCATTAGCATTTGTGCTCCATAGGGTATAAGTCCCTGCATCATGCATGAGAAGGTGTCGAGTATGGATGCGCATTTCCGGTTATCTACTCCGAAACGGTCGCCTATTTGCTTGGCAATACCTCCTACGGTAATGATTGCCACGGTATTATTGGCTGTACAGAGGTCAACGAGCGATACCAGAGCGGCGATAGCGAGTTCTGCTCCCCGTTTGGTGTGGATATGACGCGTCATGCGCTGGATAAGGAAGTCTATTCCTCCCTGGTGTTTGATGATTTCCAGCAGGCCTCCTGCCATCATGGTGATAATGATGAGTTCACCCATTCCCATGATACCTTGCCCCATGGATCCCATCCATCCGTAGAAGTCAAACGATCCGTCGATAAGGCCTATGGCTCCTGTGAGTGCGATGCCCAGCGTGAGTACTGCCATGACGTTCATTCCGCAAACTGCTGTCAGCAGAACGACGAGGTATGGTATAACCTTTAGTAGCGATACTGGTCCTACCTTTTGTGGTGCCTGAGTATGGAGTCCCATGACCACATATATGGCGAGGATAGCGATGGCTGCAGGAATGACGATATAGGAGTTGACTCGGAATTTGTCTGAGAGTCTGCAACCTTGGGTTGAGGTAGCAACAATTGTCGTGTCGGATATGAATGAGAGGTTGTCGCCGAAGAACGAACCGCCAACTACGACTGCCACCATGAGTGGTAGTGCTGTACCGGTCTGACTGGCAACGCCTGCTGCAATAGGGGTCAGGGCGACGATTGTGCCTACGCTTGTTCCCACAGAGAGCGAAATGAAGCAAGCCGCCAGAAACAGTCCTGCCAGCAGCATGTTGGCGGGCAGTAGTGTAAGTGCTAAATTGACGGTAGCGTCGATAGATCCCATGGCCTTTGCGCTATTGGCAAAGGCTCCTGCCAAGATAAAAATCCATATCATCAGCATCATCTGTCCTGTTCCTGCTCCTCGGCTGTAGATGTCTATGCGTTTGCGTAGTGGGATTCCTCCTGCCATAATGACCGCATAGATAGAGGCCACCATGAAAGCCACGGTGATGGGCACTTTGTAAAAGTCACGAGCAATGATACTCGTGACTAGATATAGGACGATGAACACCAATAGTGGTGATAGTGCGATGATGCCTTTTTTCACGATTGTGTTACACCTTTTTTGTGATTATACTTTTATTATAACGTAACTCCATTTTTGAAGATGGATATTTCGCGATAGCCATGTTCTTCGTTTCGTGCCTGTTGTCCGCTTGCCACAGCCAGTACTTTGTCGATGAATTCAGGCAGTAGTTCTTGCATGGTGCGTCCTTCTATGAGTTGTCCGGCAGAGAAATCTACCCAATGTAGTTTGTTTTTTGCCAAAGTGGGGTTGGTGGCAATCTTCATGGTGGGTACGAAAGTGCCGAATGGTGTTCCGCGTCCGGTAGTGAAGAGTACGATATGGCAACCGCTGGCAGCCAGAGCGGTAGATGCAACGAGGTCGTTTCCTGGTGCAGAAAGCAGGTTGAGTCCGTCGTGTTGCAGTCGGTCTCCGTATTCCATGACGCCGCTCACAGGTGCTTTTCCGCATTTTTGTGTGCATCCTAATGCTTTGTCTTCGAGGGTGGAAATGCCTCCTGCTTTGTTTCCTGGGCTTGGGTTTTCTCCTACGGGTTCTCCGTGTGCGAGGAAATACTCTTTGAAGTTGTTGACCATAGAAACGGTTTGCTGGAAGAGTTCTGGAGTTTTGCAGCGGTTCATGAGAATGGTTTCTGCTCCAAACATTTCAGGAACTTCTGTCAGAACGCTTGTTCCGCCTTGTGCTACGAGCCAGTCGCTGAATTCTCCCACGAGTGGGTTGGCTGTGATTCCGCTGAATCCGTCGCTACCACCGCATTTCAGTCCGATGCGGAGCTTGCTGACGGGTACGTCAACGCGCTTGTCCTGACGTGCGTTTTGATAGAGTTGGCGTAGTTCCTGCATGGCGGCTTCTACTTCGTCTCCTTCAACACGTTGTGTGACAAGCAGTTTGATGCGGTCTTTGTCGTAGTCTCCCAACATAGCCATGAAGTCTTCGGGTTGATTGTTCTCACATCCGAGACTGAGTACGAGTACACCACCTGCATTGGGGTGTAGGCAGATGTCGCGTAGCACTTTTCGAGTATTCTCGTGATCGTCTGAGAGTTGTGAGCATCCGAAATTGTGGTGCCAAGTCCAAATGGCGTCAATACCTTCGCAGTGGGTTTCTGCTTGCAGTCTGTGTGCCAGTTGTTCTGCAATGCCGTTGACGCATCCCACGGTCGGAACGATCCATATTTCGTTTCGTACGCCTACGTCGCCGTTTTTGCGTAGATAACCTTTGAAGGTGCGGTGTTCGTCGGCAATATTGAGTGTTGCATCAACGGGTTGATAGGTGTATTCAAGTGTTCCGCTGAGGTTTGTTTTCAGATTGTTTTCGTTTACCCAGTCGCCTGCTTTTAGGTCAGTCTTTGCATGTCCGATAGGGTAGCCGTATTTGATGATGTCTTCGCCTTGTTTCACATCCTTGATGAGCACTTTGTGTCCGGCAGGAGTGTCTTGATTGACGAAAATCTGTTGGTCGTCGATTTCGATGATGTCGCCTTTCTGTTTGGCTTCGAGACATACTACAACCGAGTCGGCTGGATTGATTTTGAGATAAGTCTTGAGTGGTTTCATTTTGTATAGTAGTTTAGTTTGTTTTCTGAAGCTGTTTATCCGATGTTGTTACGTCGGTAGAAGTCGATATTCTCCTTGGTGAGGAGTTCGATGGGCATATAATTGATGGGTTCCACCTTTTTTTTCAGCACGATGGCTCGGAAAAGTGCATCGACACAGGTGTATCCTTGCATGAATCCATGCTGTGCGATAAGAAATGAGATGCTTCCCTGGCGTACGCATTCAGCATTCTTGGGCACCATGTCGTATCCCATAATCTGCACGTTTCTTCTGTTGGAGCGTAGTAGAAATTCTCCTACCAGATGTGCCTTCGAATTAAAGGTGATGCAATGGTGTATGAGTGGATGCGAGGTGAAGAATTCTTCGAGAATATCATCGTATTGTTCGCGTTCGGTGTCGAGTGACAGGTTAACTTCTGTAATCGTTACATCAGGGAAATGGTCGTGCATGTAGTGTCGGAATCCCGTTTCTCGGTTTTCTTGTTGTTTTGATGCCACGTTGCCGTTGCGCATTTGTTTCATCAGCATGATTTCTGTCTCGTGAGGAGCGAGCATCATGAGCATGCGTGCTGCAAAATATCCGCTGGAGAATGAGTCTTGTCCGAAGAATGTCAGCGGTTTGAGGTCCGGCATGTATGAGTCGAGTAGTACGAATGGAATCTGCCATTGGTGAATCAAGTCGCAGTATTTGCGCATGACGTCGATTTTTGTCGGCACCATGATGATGCCGTCTGGTTCTTCCTTGAGACATTCGTCCATAACCTTTTCAAAAGTGTCTGTCGCAAACCTATTGTAATAGAGCAGTTTGACCGAGACTCTGAAGTCACGGAAGCGTTCGCATGCTGCCAGGGTGCCTTCTTCCACTTCGTCCCAATATGCTTCCGATTCGTGTTTGGGAAGGATGCAAAAGAATTGGTACGACTTGTTGTACGCCAGTGCAGAGGCATACATATTGGGCTTGTAGTCCATTTCTGCTAAAGCCTTTTCTACTTTCTCGAGTGCGCTTTTCGACACGTTGGGACGCTTATGGAGCACCCTATCGACCGTGCCGACGCTGACGCCAGCACGTTCGGCAATATCCTTGATCCTTATTTTGCCTGTATCCATAGTTGTTGCAAAGGTAATGTAATTCGCTCAAAATACAAAAAGAAAACTCGTTTTTCTTTGTCTGTTTCTTAAGATGTAGTCTGTCCTTGGTATCAGAAAATGGCATAATAGTATCATGTTTGGTTGTGGGGGAGGGATTGAGTGGTTATATATTACCGATTTTTAGCCTTTGCTCTCGGCTTCTGGATGCCTTGACCTTTGGTCGAGCCATTTTCGCCTCGGCATAGTCTTAAAGTAAACTTAAGCCTTTGCTCTCGGCTTCGGGATGCCTTGACCTTTGGTCGAGCCATCTTCGCCTCGGCATAGTCTTAAAGTAAACTTAAGCCTTTGCTCTCGGCTTCGGGATGCCTTGGGAATGGCTTCGGGATGTTTACAAGCGATAAGTCCTAAGTGAGTCCTAAGTAAGTCCCAAGAAATAACAGACGATAATGGGAGTTTGATGGTAAGAAATGAAGAGTGGCAAGCTGTGGCGGAATCATGCGAAAGTTGTATAAAGGTATTGTGGATGTTCTGAAGAAATTCTATCAAGTGCTGAAGAAACTCTGAAACATATATATAAAATAGGTGTATGATAACCAATACGGAATAGCATGACTCTTATAGTCTGTTTCTGCCGTCTTTAGGGACAAAAAAAGGTCAGACTAAAACGTTTACGGCATATTTAAATCGAAAAAACAGTATAGAATTTGCACGTTTGAAATTTAATATGTACTTTTGCAAACAAAATATCAAACAGCAGATAATTACTAAAACAAATGGCAAAAATCGTAACATTGGGCGAAATTATGCTTCGCCTGTCACCCAACGGCAACGACCGTTTCATTCAGAGTGAATCATTCCGCATCATCCCCGGTGGAGGTGAGGCTAATGTGGCAATCTCAGTGGCCAACTATGGTCATGAAGCCTATTTTGTCAGCAAACTGCCCAAGCACGAGATTGGTCAGATTGCCGTTAACGCACTGCGCCGCTATGGCGTGAATACCGAATTTGTGGCTCGCGGTGGTGACCGTGTCGGTCTTTACTATGCAGAGACTGGTGCTTCTATGCGCCCATCAAAGGTTATCTACGACCGTGCCAACAGCGCTATTGCCGAGGCTGATGCATCCGATTTCGACTTTGATAAAATCATGGAAGGTGCTCAGTGGTTCCATTGGTCAGGCATTACTCCTGCCATTTCTGACAAAGCTGCCGAGCTGACCCGTCTGGCTTGTGAGGCTGCTAAGCGTCACGGAGTGACCGTTTCTGTTGACCTGAACTTCCGTAAGAAGCTCTGGACCTCAGAGAAAGCAATCTCTATCATGCGTCCACTTATGCAGTATGTTGATGTATGTATTGGTAACGAGGAAGACGCAGAACTCTGTCTCGGATTCAAACCCGATGCCGATGTAGAAGGTGGAAAGACCGATGCTTCAGGTTATGAGACTATCTTCAAGCAGATGAAGGAAACTTTCGGCTTCAAATATGTAGTATCTACTCTTCGTGAGTCTTACTCAGCAACCTTCAACGGTTGGAAAGCTTTGATCTACGATGGCAAGGAGTTCTATCAGTCGAAGCGTTATGAGATCAACCCCATCATCGACCGCGTAGGTGGTGGCGACTCATTCTCTGGTGGTCTGATCCATGGTCTGCTCACCAAGAAAACTCAGGGTGAAGCCCTTGAGTTTGCAGTAGCTGCTTCAGCTCTGAAGCATACTATCAACGGCGACTTCAACCTTGTAAGTGCTGACGAGGTAGAGGCTTTGGCTGGCGGAAATGCCAACGGACGTGTTCAGCGCTAATCATTCTAATCATAGCAATCATTATGAGTAAATTTGATAAGATAGCCGTACTGAAGAAAATCGGCGATACAGGAATGGTTCCTGTATTCTACAATAAAGACCTTGAGGTTTGTAAGAATGTGGTAAAAGCCTGCTACGAAGGTGGTGTCCGTGCATTCGAATTTACCAACCGTGGCGATTTCGCCCACGAGATTTTTGGTGAACTCGTGAAATGGGCTGATAAAGAGTGCCCCGAACTGGCTCTCGGTATCGGTTCTGTAGTTGACGCTCCCACAGCAGCTCTTTATCTGCAGTTGGGTGCCAACTTCGTGGTTGGTCCATTGTTCAATCCCGAAATTGCTCCCGTGTGCAACCGCCGCCTTGTGCCTTATTGCCCAGGCTGCATGACAGTCAGCGAAATCGGTAAAGCCCAGGAACTGGGATGCGACCTGACCAAGGTGTTCCCTGGCGATGTGGTAGGTCCCAACATGGTAAAAGGTCTGAAGGCTCCAATGCCTTGGTCAAAAATCATGGTTACAGGTGGTGTGGCTCCAGAAGCCGAAAACCTCAAAGCATGGTTCAAGGCTGGCGTCTATTGCGTAGGTATGGGCTCGAAGCTCTTCCCCGCTGACAAGGTAAAAGCCGGCGACTGGCAGTATGTTACCGACAAGTGCAAGGAAGCACTTGGCTATGTAGCCGCTGCTCGCGCATGATGACTCACTCCCTTTGCTAAAAGGAGAAAATCATCGGCTTATTATCATCATATACAAAAGGAGATTACGATATGAAACACGATGCGATAAAAGCAGAGAGTTCATTTCTTAATCTCCTTTACGTTTTTTTTATTGCACCATTAGCACTCCTTCTGCTGACGAGCTCATGTCAGGCTCCTCCACGGCAAGATGTACAACAATTCAACGACAAGGCCTATGAAGCCCATTACCGCTCGTTGGATTCTGTGGAGCATTATGCCCGAAAAGCCCTCCAACTGGCACAGTATGACGATGACGGAAAGGCAGAAGCACTCAACAATCTGGCCTTCGCCAATATTGTCCGGATGGATTATGCCAAGGCAGAACAGCAACTGACAGAGGCTGCTACGCTAACCGACAATCAGATAGAACAACTCGTCTCGCAAGTGCAACTGATGCGACTCTGTCAACGTCGTTCTCGCAATCGTGATTTTTATGAGCATCGCGAACGAGCACTAAACTGTTTGCGCCGTATCAACGAAGAGCGTGCAGCACTCTCGCCAAGAGATACCCGACGGATGATTTATGCCGAGAGCGAATTGGCCATCGTCAATTCCACCTACTATTATTATGTAGGTTTGGAGCGACAAGCCTCCAATGCCATTCGACAAATCAACGAGGATGATGTGCGTCGCGACACAGCACAGTATCTTAATTACCTCTACAATATCGGCGCAGGAGGTATTATCATAGAGGGAACAGCCGAAGATATTGCCAACGAAGAAATAGAAAATCTTTTCCATTGTGTTTCCATGGCAGAACGTTGTCATTATCCCTACTTTGAAGCCAACGCCAAAGAGGCTTTGGCAGAACGTCAGAATGACCTGCAACTGGCAGAAGAGGCACTCATGCTGTTCCGGCAGTTTGGCGATGTCTATCAGATTGCAGGTGCACACCGCACGCTGGCCACATGCTACCATGTCATGGGAGACGACCGCCAAGCCCTCAAACACCTTTACCAAGCATTGGCAGACAAACGCATCAATCAGGCTCCAGACCTTGTGGCAAGTATTCGCGAACAGATGAGTGTGGCCTATGCGGCTCTCAACGATAAACCCCAAAGCGATTATAACCGCAATGTTTATATCGATATACAGGAACGCACTCGTCAGGATCGTGAATTAGAAGCACGCGCCAATATGTATGAAGTGGCTTCCATGCAACTTAACGTCATGATAATAGCCGTTATCGTGGCCATCTTTCTGCTGATACTGTTACTTTGGATCTTCAACCGCATGAACCGCAGGCAGAAGCAGGACAACCAACTGACAGAGATCCTGGAACAAAAGCAAGAAGAAGTTGCAGAAGCATGGATGAGGGTGGAGCGCAACGAAAAACAGCATTTGGAACAGCGGGCCAAGGTCGCACTTGTCATCAGCATCATACCACTCATAGACCGTATTATCCATGAAGTGAAGCGACTCGGGGACACTCCTCATGCTAAACCTTCGACTGATGAACAGCAGAATATGCTCAAGATACGGCAGGAACGGCTTGGCTATATTCAGGAACTGACCGATCAAATCAATAAATATAATGATGTGCTGACACAATGGATTCAATTGCGTCAAGGCAGTCTGAATCTCCATATCGAGAGTTTCCCACTTCAAGGACTCTTCGATATTGTTGCCCATAGTCGTACAGGATTCAATATGAAACAAGTGACACTCGAAGTGGAACCAACTACCGCAGTAGTCAAGGCCGACAGAGTGCTCACCCTCTTCATGCTTAATACGTTGGCAGATAATGCCCGGAAGTTTACAGAACGTAATGGACTCGTGACGGTCAGCGCCAGCGAAACTGAAACATACGTGGAGGTAACGGTTAGCGATACCGGCAAAGGAATGGACCAACAGACCCTCGACCATCTCTTCGACGCCAAGCCAGTAATAGATCATGTGGGCGAAACGCCAACAGGAGAACAACGCTCGCATGGGTTCGGATTGATGAACTGTAAAGGTATTATTGAGAAATACCGTAAGATAAGCAGCATCTTCAGCGTCTGTACGCTGACTGCAGAAAGCGCAGTAGGAAAGGGGAGTAGGTTTGCCTTCCGATTGCCCAAAGGAGTTCGTCGTACGCTCACAGTATTGTTGTTGCTAATGGTAGGGTGGAACACCATGGTCGCTCAATATAACCGCAATCAGGCTCATATCTATGCAGACTCAGCCTATTTCTCCAATATCAACGGAACGTATGAACGCACGTTGGAATTTGCAGATTCATGCATGAAATACCTTAACTTGCAGTATCTCAAACAACGTTCTGACAGCCGCCTGCTCATGAAACTGATTGACGAGAGTTCCACACTATCGCCAGAAATAGCGTGGCTGCACGATAGTGTTGATGTCAACTATCAAGTAGTGCTCGACATTCGTAATGAGAGTGCGGTGGCAGCCCTTGCCCTTCACGATTGGCAACTCTATGCTTATAATAACAAGGCCTACACCCAGCTGTATAAAGAACTCTCAGCAGACAATACCCTTGCTGACTATTGCCGAAAAATGCAGCAATCGCAATCTAATAAGCGTATCGCGGTCATTCTGCTCATCATCATCCTCATGCTTCTCATCCCAGCCTACTATATGCAATATTATCGGCATCGACTATATAAACAGTTCAATAGGGAGAAAAAACAACGCATAGATATCGAACTGGCGGATGACGAATTGCGGCGGGCAGAACTTGAATGTAGCAATCTTCATGTTACCAATGCCGTACTTGACAACTGTTTGTCAACGCTAAAACATGAGACCATGTATTATCCCAACCGCATCCGGCAGTTGGCTTCTGCAGATGATCAGAACAATCTCGCAGAAGTGGTCAGCTACTATCGCGAACTCTATGGTATTCTCAGCGAACAAGCACTTCGACAAGTGGAACGCTTCCATCTTCATCTCAAGGCTGTCGATTGCTATGGTCATCAAGTTTTGGGAGATAGCCATGCGCTGAATGTGATGTGGCAAATCTTGGTGCAAAAAGACAGCGAGGTTAGTGTAGAGAGCAAAGACAACCGTTATTGGCTCTTTACTATTACCCAACCACACATGAATATTTCAAAGGAGGAGGCAGAAACACTCTTCACCCCTTCCTCTTCAGAACATATACCTTATCTGTTATGCCGACAGGTGGTGCGCGATCATGGAGAAACAACAAACTTGCGTGGTTGTGGCATTTGGGCAACAGTAGAGGATGGTAAAACTTATGTGAAATTAACATTACCCAAATATGGAAAACTTTAAACTTATTATCGTAGAAGATGTGCCGTTGGAACTTAAAGGCACGGAAGGAATCATCAGAAACGATATTCCTGAAGCCGACATCATAGGTACGGCAAGCAATGAAGCTGACTATTGGAAGCTGATCCGTCAGCAAAGACCGGACTTGGTATTGCTTGACCTCGGACTTGGAGGTTCTACAACTGTTGGCGTGGAAATCTGTCGTCAGACCAAACAAAACTATAAAGAGGTAAAAGTGCTGATTTTTACCGGCGAGATTCTCAATGAGAAACTATGGGTTGATGCACTTGATGCGGGGGCAGACGGCATCATTCTTAAAAGTGGAGAATTGCTGACTCGTTCAGATGTCGGAGCTGTATTGGAAGGCAAACAACTGGTATTCAACGAACCTATACTCAAAAAGATTGTTGAGCGTTTCAAACGGGATGTTACCATGCAACTGGTACGTCAAGAGGCTTTGGTCAACTATGAGATTGATGAATATGATGAGCGTTTCCTGCGTCATCTGGCCCTCGGCTATACTAAAGAACAGATTACCAACCTGCGGGGAATGCCCTTTGGCGTGAAGAGTCTGGAGAAACGACAGAATGAACTGATCCACAAACTCTTTCCTGAAGGAGAGAGTGTTAACGCCACCCGTTTGGTGGTAAGAGCCTTGGAGTTGCGTATCCTCGACCTTGACAATCTTGAACCTGACGCAGAGTGATGAAACTGACCGATTAGAGGTGAAGAGAGTAATCAGTATGAGTATGTCGATATGGTGAAAAAGCGATTAGCATATTTTGCAACAACCTTGGCAATGGCAGAGGTGGCGTTAATCTTGTTTTCGTGGATATGGAGTGCGGCATTTCCAAACGATCAAGTTCGTTCTCTCCTGTCTAGTGAAGGATTGCGCTGGTTTTTCGGACATTTCTCTGAGATATTGGCAACGCCATTGATGGTGAATATATTGTTGATGGGAATGGCTTATGGTTGCTTGCGCCGATGTGGAGTATTGGCCTACAGCAATACCTATCGCGAACGCCGTGCCTTGCTGATGAGTCTGGGACTCTTGGTGGTCTATGCTGTGGCATTACTTTTGCTGACCATACTGCCCCATGCCGTGTTGTTGAGCGCTACCGGACATCTGTTTCCGTCGCCATTCGCTTCAAGCCTCCTTCCTGTATTGGCATTCTCCATCGTCACCTCATCCATGTTATATGGAGCGGTAATGGAGCGAATCCGTCATATCGGGCATGTCTATGACTCGTTGTTGGATGGACTCCGTAGTATTACTCCTTTCATACTTTTCTATATACTATTCATGCAAATCTATGAGTCCATACGCTTTGTGTTTGGCTAATCCCTCATTTTTAGGTATTGTGGCATTGGGAGAATAGGCGTACCTTTGCAACGTGTTAAGAACATCACAGACACAAAAATGGTAATAGTATTTGCTTAGTTTAGTATGAAATCGGTCGGTATGCTGCCGGCCGTTTTTCTTTTCCATCTCTGATGGCGATTCTCGATTACAGATATTGCACATTCCGTTTTGTGGTGTGCAAATAGAAGGGGCGGTTGTATTTTTCCCAAGCATTACGTGCAGTAAAATTTGGTATTTCGGGTTCTAATTTGTATCTTTGCACCAAAGATATAAGTAATAAGATATGTTTGAAAACTTAAGTGAAAGACTTGAACGTTCGTTCAAGATACTGAAAGGTGAAGGAAAAATCACTGAGATAAACGTGGCAGAAACCTTGAAAGATGTGCGTCGTGCTTTATTGGATGCTGACGTCAACTATAAGGTAGCCAAGAGCTTTACTGATAGTGTAAAGCAGAAAGCCATGGGTATGAATGTGCTGACTGCTGTGAAGCCCAGTCAGTTGATGGTGAAGATTGTACACGACGAACTGGCTGAACTGATGGGCGGTAAAGCTGTCGAACTTACATTAGAGAATCGTCCTGCCATCGTGCTGATGTCGGGTCTGCAAGGTTCGGGTAAGACAACGTTCAGCGGAAAACTTGCTAATATGCTGAAAAACAAACAGCATAAGAATCCATTGCTCGTGGCATGCGACGTCTATCGTCCTGCTGCTATCCAGCAGTTGCACGTAGTGGGCGAGAGTGTTGGTGTACCTGTATATTCCGAGCCAGATAATAAAAATGTTGTAGAGATTGCCAATAATGCCATTCGTGAAGCGAAGGCTAAAAACTATAATGTTGTCATCATCGATACTGCTGGTCGCTTGGCCGTTGATGAGGAGATGATGAACGAGATAGCTACGCTCAAAGAGGCTGTCAATCCAGATGAAACGCTCTTCGTGGTTGACGCCATGACGGGTCAGGATGCTGTTAATACTGCCAAGGAGTTTAACGATCGGCTAGACTTCGATGGTGTAGTACTCACCAAACTCGATGGTGACACCCGTGGTGGTGCTGCCCTTTCCATTCGTACTGTTGTAACCAAACCCATCAAGTTTGTGGGAACAGGTGAAAAGATGGAAGCTATTGATGTATTCCATCCTGATCGTATGGCAGACCGTATTCTTGGAATGGGTGATATCGTATCACTTGTTGAACGTGCTCAGGAACAGTTTGATGAAAAACAGGCCAAAGAACTTGAGAAGAAGATTCGCAAGAACAAGTTTGATTTCAACGACTTCATGAGTCAGATTCAGCAAATCAAGAAAATGGGTAATATCAAAGATCTTGCAGCCATGATACCTGGTGTAGGAAAAGCTATCAAGGATGTGGATATCGATGATAATGCCTTTAAAGGTGTTGAGGCCATCATTCAGTCGATGACACCCAAAGAACGTGCAAACCCAGATATCATCAATCAAAGTCGTCGTCAGCGTATAGCAAAGGGTAGTGGTTCAAAGATAGAAGATGTGAACCGCCTGCTCAAACAGTTTGAGCAGACCCGTAAGGTGATGAAGATGATGACAGGCGGCAATAGCTCGAAAATGATGCAGATGGCTAATGCCATGCGCCACATGAAGGGTGGAATGCCCAAGATGTAATGTTCTTATAGATAAAGGACACAGAAACATAACAATTCAAACGAAATAAACTTTATGCAACTGATAGACGGTAAAGCAACCGCAGCGGCTATTAAGGCTGAAATAGCGGAAGAAGTGAAAGGCATCATGGCCAATGGAGGTAAGCAACCTCATTTAGCAGCAGTGTTGGTAGGTCACGACGGTGGTTCGGAGACCTATGTGAAAAATAAAGTACTGGCTTGCGAAGCTTGTGGATTTAAATCAACCCTTATCCGCTATGAGGACAATATTACTGAAGAGGAACTGCTGAAGTGCGTCGATCGGTTGAACAAAGATGCCGATGTCGATGGATTCATTGTACAGTTGCCATTGCCCAAACATATTGATGAGCAGAAAGTGATTGAAGCCATCGACTATCGAAAGGATGTGGATGGATTCCATCCCGTCAACGTAGGACGTATGGCTATTGGATTGCCTTGCTTCATTTCTGCCACACCATTGGGCATTATTACTTTGCTCAAGCGCTATAATGTTCAAACAAGTGGCAAGAAGTGTGTCGTATTGGGCAGAAGCAATATCGTGGGCAAACCTATGGCACAACTCATGATGCAGAAACAATATGGCGATGCTACCGTTACTGTTTGTCACTCTCATTCGGAGAACCTCAAAGAGGAATGTAGAAATGCTGATATCATCATCGCTGCCATTGGACGTCCCGACTTCGTTACAGCAGACATGGTGAAGTCTGGTGCAGTTATTATTGACGTGGGCACCACTCGAGTACCTGATGCCACACGCAAAAGCGGATTCCGTCTTAATGGTGACGTCAAGTTTGATGAGGTAGCACCTAAGTGTTCGTTTATCACTCCCGTGCCCGGTGGAGTAGGGCCGATGACTATCTGCTCGCTGATGAAGAATACTTTGGCTGCTGGTAAGAAGGAATACTATAAATAGAGAATAATGACAATGACAGCTCAGGAATATTATGAACAAGGTAATGCTTGCCGCAGACAGGCCGACTGGCAAGGAGCTATCAACAATTACTTGAAAGCCATCGAGATTGACCCAGAGAGTCCTGCTGTCGAAGCAAAGCAAATGCTTGACGATATACTGAACTATTATCACAAGGATTCGTATAACCCATAAAATATAAAAATTATGGCAAAGGTTAAAGGAGCTGTTGTGGTTGATACCGACCGCTGTAAAGGATGTGCGCTGTGTGTACGTGCTTGTCCACAAGGCGTTATTGTATTGGCCAATCGTGTCAATGTGCATGGCTATCCCTATGTGGAACCTGCACAGATAGACAAGTGTACAGGTTGCACTTCGTGCGCCATTGTGTGTCCGGACGCTTGTATTACTGTCTATCGTCAAAAAATGGAGGGATAAGATTATGATAGAACAGGAAGTAACACTCATGAAAGGCAATGAGGCCTTGGCCCATGCTGCCATCCGCTGTGGTGCTGACGGATATTTCGGATATCCTATTACTCCGCAGAGTGAGGTCATCGAGACTCTGGCTGAACTGAAACCCTGGGAAACCACCGGTATGGTGGTGTTGCAGGCTGAAAGTGAAGTGGCGTCTATCAATATGATCTATGGTGGAGCCGCTGCAGGAAAGCGCGTGCTCACCTCGTCATCATCGCCAGGCATCGCATTGATGCAGGAAGGTATTACCTATATGGCTGGTGCAGAACTGCCCGGTGTGTTTATCAACGTGCAACGCGGAGGACCCGGACTGGGAACCATCCAACCCTCACAGGGCGACTATTTCCAAGCTACTCGTGGAGGAGGTAATGGTGACTATAATACCATCGTCTTAGCTCCTGATAGCGTTCAGGAAATGGCAGACTTTGTGGATCTCGCATTTACGCTGGCTTTCAAATATCGTAACCCTGCCATGATTTTGGCTGATGGTGTGATAGGACAGATGATGGAAAAGGTTGTTTTGCCACCCATCAAACCGCGTCGCACAGAAGAGGAAATCAGAAAAGAATGTCCTTGGGCTACTATCGGACGCACCAAAGACCGCAAACCCAATATCATCACGTCGCTCGAACTCAAACCTGAGGCTATGGAGTTGCGAAATCTTCATCTCCAAGAGAAGTATAAGACCATCCGCGAGAAGGAAGTACGCTATGAAACCATCCAGTGTGATGATGCTGATTTTATCGTTGTGGCCTTCGGTAGTGCAGCACGTCTGACACAGAAAGCCATGGAAATGGCTCGCGAAGAAGGACTGAAGGTGGGACTGTTGCGCCCCATCACGCTGTGGCCATTCCCGTCAGAAGCTATCGCTCAAGTGACAAAAGGCAAGAAAGGCGTACTTGTGGTAGAAATCAACGCCGGACAAATGGTACAGGATGTGCGCCTGGCTGTTAACGGCGATATCGCTGTAGAGCATTTCGGTCGCTTGGGAGGTATTGTTCCCGAGCCAGAGGAAATCGTTGAAGCTATAAAGAAGATGAGGTAACTATGGAGAACGAAATCATTAAACCGGAGAATCTGGTATATCAGAAACCGACCCTGATGAACGACAACCACATGCATTATTGCCCTGGTTGTTCACATGGTGTGGTACATAAGTTGGTGGCTGAGGTCATCGAGGAAATGGGTATGACCGATAAAACCATTGGCGTGTCACCAGTGGGATGCGCCGTCTTTGCTTACAACTATCTGGACATCGACTGGCAGGAAGCTGCCCATGGACGTGCTCCTGCTGTGGCTACTGCCGTTAAACGGCTTTGGCCTGACCGTCTTGTGTTTACCTATCAAGGTGATGGCGACTTGGCTTGTATTGGAACATGTGAGACCATCCATGCCTTGAATCGTGGTGAACATATCGCTATTATCTTCATCAATAATGCTATATATGGTATGACAGGCGGACAAATGGCGCCTACTACCTTGATGGGAATGAAGACTTCTACCTGTCCTTATGGTCGTCAGGCTGATCTTCATGGATATCCCCTTCACATCACCGAGATTGCTTCTACACTCGAAGGCACATGCTATGTGACTCGTCAGAGTGTGGAAACTGTGGCTGCCATACGTGGTGCCAAGAAAGCCATACGTAAGGCTTTCGAAGCTTCGATGGCAGGAAAGGGAAGTAGTCTTGTAGAGATTGTATCAACCTGCAATAGTGGATGGAAAATGTCACCTAAGGCCGCTAACGAATGGATGGAAGAACACATGTTCAAATACTATCCAAAGGGTGACCTCAAGGACACTACGGGACTTTAGTCAATCAACAGGAAATAAACAACGAAGCAATGAAAAAAGAAATCATCATATCCGGTTTCGGAGGACAAGGTGTACTCTCTATGGGTAAAATCCTGGCCTATTCGGGACTGATGGACAATAAGGAAGTGACATGGATGCCTGCTTACGGCCCAGAACAGCGTGGTGGTACTGCCAATGTCACAGTCATTGTGAATGACGAGAAGATATCGTCACCAATCCTCAGTAAGTTTGACATTGCCATTGTGCTCAACCAACCTTCGCTGGAAAAGTTTGAACCAAAACTCAAACCTGGTGGCATTCTGATATACGACAGTTTCGGAATCATTAATCCTCCTACACGTAGCGACATCACAGTATATCGTATTGATGCGATGGACAAGGCTGCCGAGATGAAAAACGGTAAGGTGTTCAACATGATTGTGTTGGGTGGACTGCTCAAGGTTGCCCCTGTTGTAAGTACTGCTGGCGTAGAGAAAGCTCTTTTCAAAACGTTGCCTGAACGTCATCATGGTCTTATTCCGCTGAATATGCAAGCCATTGAAGAGGGTGGTAAGATTATCGCTAAACAGTAACAGAACAGTTGAAATCATAAAAGAAGAGTGAAGAATCAGGTTCTTCACTCTTTTTTACGTTCTGTATGATGCGCTTTATGGGGCGATATTCAATTCTATCACCCCACCATAAGGTGTCTGATGCTTCCATGCCTCTTCTGGGGAATAGAGCTTGGCATAGATGGAAGCTGCGGCAAGTACACCACCGTGGGCGAAGATGACCACCCGATGGTAGTTGTGATCTTTCAATTCGTCGAAGAAGGAGGCTACCCGTTGATACTGCATTGGAAAACTCTCGCCATTGGGTGTCGGCAAATGCAGATAATCATCATACCATTGTTGCAGATAGGGGGCTGTAATGTTGTCGTAGCGTTGCATTTCCCAATCGCCCATGTTCATTTCCATCAATCGCTTGTCGGCGTTGGCAGAGGCAAAGCCACAATAGTCTGCCAACAATCGCGCCCTGGTAAGTGGTGAAGTGAATGCAGCATCAGGAAAACCATCCTTCCAATATGTTTCAAGCTGTGTTTTTGTTTGTTCTGCTTCTTGCTGAAAAGTATCGGCTACGCTAACGTCTGTCTGACCATAACAGGTGCCTGGTGCAACATTGACACGGGTGTGTCTGACCATAATGATATTCATACGCTATGGGAATGATTTCTATTGTTTGTTATTGTTTTGCAAAGATAGGGAAAAAATGTTTTGATTGAAAATATTCTGGTTAATTATTCGCAGAAAGCAATAAAAAACAGTATCTTTGCATCATGAATAGGATTTATAAGAATATTTCCTTTTGGACACACATTTGTCTATTGTTGCTTATGTTAGGCATGCCTCACCGACTTTTAGCCGATGACCGCATTCTCTATGTGACTTCTTATGAACCCGACAACAAGATAGTTGCTGATAATTTGGGAGAGTTTTCCAATTATGTCAAGACAAATATTCCCAATTCGCGTCTTTTTGTGGAGAGCATGAACTGTAATGGAATGATTGACATAAAAGACTGGCGCAAATGGATGGAAGGCATCATCAGCAAATACAATAATGGTCACATGCGCCCCGATATCGTAGTGCTGACGGGCTGTGAGGCAGTATCTACTTTCCTTTCTATTCCAAACCCAAAGTATAAGAAAATCCCAGTGCTCGTAGGTGGTTGTAGCTTTTCCATGGTGGAATTGCCGGATGATACAACCGATGTGGCATCGTGGACCCCTGAATTAAAATACTTGCGCTCTGATTATCAGGACTATAATCTTATTGGTGGTATTCTGACGCGCTATTCTGTTGAGAAAAATATAGAGTTAGCCAAACGGATGTATCCTCATGCGAAAAACTATTATTTCGTTTCCGATAATTCGTTGGGCGGTGTGTCATTGCAAGCCTTGGCACGCAAGGATATGCGGCAAGCTAAGTTCAGCAATATTAAGATGCATTATTATGATGGGCGTACAGGCTTTTTTGATACGTTAGCCAAGAAAATAAAACGGCTTAATCCCGAAACTGATGTACTTCTGATAGGCTCTTGGCGACTTGATGCTAACAACAGTTTCAATGTGAGCCATTCTGCAGAACTGTTTCGTACGCTCAATCCGTCAGTACCGGTATTCTCTGTTGCGGGATCGGGTATGAATGGATGGGCTGTGGGTGGTTGGATTCCTGAATATGCTAACAAGAATGAGAAACTTGGTGAGATGTGTAAGGATTATCTTGAAACACGCTCTGACCAAGGATGGGTATATCTGAATGAAGGTTTTGTCTTCGACTATCGGCGCATGCAGGATTTAGACATCAGCGAGAGCCGGTTGCCCGAAGGTTTTACGATTATAAATGAGCCGAAACCATTCTTCGAGAAACATAGTGTGGTTATCGACTACATCCTTTTTGCCACGGTGTTTCTCAGTATAGGACTCAGTATTGCCATTGTGGCACTTATCAAGTCTCACCGCTTACGCAAAGAACTGATTCAGAAAGGAAAGGAATTGGAAGAGGCACGTGATAAAGCCGAGGAAGCTAATCATATGAAATCGGCTTTTCTTGCCAATATGAGTCATGAAATCCGCACGCCACTCAATGCTATTGTGGGATTCTCAGATTTGTTGGCTACACAGTCAGAAGATTTGGGCGTTCAAGAGAAAACCCATTTCAGCAATGTCATACAAGAGAATACCAATGCGTTGCTCAATCTCATCAACGATGTGCTCGATCTCTCGCGTATAGAGAGTGGACATGTAAGGATGGAGTTGACTCTGTGTGATGTGAAGCAATTGTGCCAGACAACAATAGAATCGGTAGAGATGACGTGTCGTAAACCCATACATTTCGTTTTTGAGTGTGACGAACCGTCTGTTCATTTCGTTACCGATAAGACACGTCTGCGGCAAGTACTTGTCAATCTGCTTACCAATGCCATTAAGTTTAGTGACAAAGGTAATATTACAGTGTCACTTGTTGTGGACCATGATGACGAGAGTGCTTCGTTTGCTGTTACCGATCAGGGATGTGGCATCAAACCGGAATATGCTGAAAAGATTTTCGATCGTTTTGTCAAACTTGACCAGTTTACCAAAGGCACTGGTCTTGGATTGCAGATATGTCGTCAGATCATAGAGATACTTGGAGGACGTATATGGCTCGACAATACCTATCATGGTGGCGCTCGCTTCCGTTTTGTTCATCCTACCAATCTGGAGGAGGCAATGCCAGAACCCTTACCGTATCATGTATTCTGAATGATTGCAGTTTAAGTTGTGCTATTTATTCCCGGTGTATTCGGGTCGTCAACGAGATTTGTTCGGGTTTTGCTGTTTCATCATGTGATATTTTGGGGACTTCAGGAATTTGGAGTGATGGCATATTAAATAATCTATGATTGTTTTAAAATTATCTTGTATAAGTTGTTTACAGCAAAGAGTTTACTTAATACTTGGGCTATTAAAAACAATCTCTTCTTACATTATATGCAAATTAAGACTTTTGAATTCTCTTAGTCTTGTATATTAAGGGTTTTGTGGGAAACAGAATTTCCCAAATTGCTGATATACACCATCATTGATCGTTCATCACTCGAAATGTCAGCTGAACCTTACTATATTGATGCGAAACAGAAAACCCCGATTTCATGAAAGATGAAATCGGGGTTTTTACTTATAGTGCTTCGTCGTCAGGCCGTTGTATCGATGGTTTCTTGATCTTGGGTAGATGTTTCTTTTTACGGAGATAAGCGGCTTTGCGAGCCTCATATTCTTCGAAATGCTTCTCCAGAAAATTATCGGCCATAATGATGACTATTGGTTTCTACTGTATATGACGGTAATGTGGAGTGGGGTATGGGCATTCTCGCTACCTCCCACAAGACGAACACTGGTCAGCGACATCTCGTTGTTGATACCGGTAATAGTGGTTGACGTCTGATAGTAAGATGTTGACGAGGTGGTCACAGTCTTGACAGGCACCAATACAACCTTGTTCCAATTAGGATGTGTTGCAGTATAATTGCTACCACCAGCCTGCTTCTTCTTATAGAGATGATTGATGAGGTTGGAGATATTGCTGTATGTATAGGTATTCTTTGTACTGCTGTATGTTGCCAAATACGATGTCTTGTTGTCTGTGACTTTCAGATTCTCAAAGAACGAATAGAGACTGTCTTTCTCTACCATCAACAATTGTGTGGGTTGCTGAAGGAGATTATCGCTGAGATCGTTTTGGGTATTCATCTTGTTGAATACAATCTTAGCAGACGTGATCGTATCATTCTCATGGTTGCGCTTGATGTCATCAATGGGCAGGGTCACTTCTGTGAAAATACCGGCAGGTGTCTTCAGATAGGTGCAACTATTGTCTGAAGCCAAGCGAGCCACAGTCTTCTTGTCGTTGGTGATACGGGTTGTCTGCAATACTTCCTCTGTGCCGTTAAAGGTTTTGCTACCCACGTAGGTCTTGCCACCCTCTTTGCCACGGAAATAAATCATCAGCTGTGTACGACTCACCTCGTTCATCAGTCCCAGTCCGTCTGTAATCTTGAAATAGAAACCGGGACATACTTTATGGATGAAGTTATATGAGTTCTTAAAGTATTCTGGATGAGCATAGTAGGTGCGCATCAGGTAGGTACCATAGTTGTTGTAGGTATTACCATCCTTGTCGGTATATTCCTTGTTGAGGGGAATGCTGACATACTCATAATAGGAACCTGATTGCTGCACTTTACGCAGACTGTCACTCAACTGAAGATTGACGATAGAGAAAATCTTGTTTTCGTGCAGTCCGTCTTCACGGATATGACCCTTTGCAGCAGGATCGAAATTAGTATAGTAGGTTTTTCCTTCTTCTACAGGATTGCCAATCTCAAAAACAGAGAGTTTCAAAGCTGCGAGAGAGTCACCTTGCCACTTGTTGACAACAACATTCAGTACGCATGAGTCTGCTACGATTTCATTGTCAATCAGACTTGCCACACTATCCTTTGGAGGGAAGATGGCATTGCTTTCGTTTTCAAGCAAGGTAAACTGCGACATGTAGTCACTCGTGATATATGATCCGGTCTCTGGATCTTTGATGCGACCGAGATAGCTGTATTCACTTCGTGAAATCACCGAATCGACCACAAGCGACCGAGAACTCACCTGAAAAGAGTCGGTTGCAATAGCAAACAAGTCAGCGCTGTCGCTAATAGAATTACCGACGTTTGCTGTTTCCTCGTCGCAAGAGCAGATTGCCATCAGTGGGAGGACAATAGCTGCTAATAGTGTTTCCTTTGTCATTGAAGTAATGATTATCTTAATGATATCCTAATTTATCTTTTACCTTATTAAGGTTTGCATTAAATCTTTTCGTAGAACTCCTCATAAGCCTTACCGAAATCAGCACCGGGATAGGCGAGAGTGGGGATGCCCTGCTCTGCGGCGTAGTTCATCCAGTCTGCTTCTGTGTCTTGATGGGCAGCAATGACACCGTCGCTATAGTCGATAGCCAACTTAGCCAGTTCTGTAGCATCAAATACTTCGTTGTATTTTGTGAGGGTGTCGGCTGTAATATCGCGGAACTCAAGACACTTTTTGAAGTTGGGCGCCAAATCACTTGTCATCTGGTTGGGGAACAACGAGGTGACTACCTTGGTATTGGCAAATGAAGGTTCATCATAATAGGCCTTTTTGATAAACAAGGGTACTACGGCTCCCATCCATCCCTGTACGTGGATGATATCGGGTACCCAACGGAGCTTCTTAACAGTTTCCAATACGCCACGAGCGAAGAAAATTGCACGCTCGCCATTGTCTGCATAGTCCATACCGTTTTCATCCTTGTCCATCTGACGACGAGTGAAATAATCATCGTTGTCAATGAAATATACCTGTATGCGAGTCTGGACGATAGAAGCTACCTTGATAATCAATGGATGGTCGGTATCGTCGATGATAAGATTCATACCTGAGAGACGGATCACTTCATGTAGTTGACCGCGACGTTCATTGATATTACCCCATTTGGGCATGAAGGTGCGAATCTCGTGACCACTCTCTTGCATGACTTGAGGCAATGCCTTACCCATGTGTGAAAGGTCTGTTTCCGGTACATAAGGAACAATCTCTTGGTTGATGAACAATATCTTCTTTGCCATATTATTGAATGATTTAATCTTTGCAAAGATACGAATTTTTTTTCAAAAAATGATTTGTAAATGCGATATTTTAAGGTTTTTGTACCTTCTTTTGGCATATTTTCACCAAATCCTTTCATTATTTGATAAAAAAGTAGTTATTTTGCACTCGCTTTAGAAAAACAAAGAAATTTGAAATGAAAGTTTTCAGTAAAATCGTAGATCTTCAAAACCAATTGTTTGAAGACCGAAAAAATGGAAAAGAAATAGGTTTGGTTCCTACCATGGGTGCCCTCCATGAAGGACATGCATCGTTGGTTAGACGTAGTGTCAAGGAGAATGGCATTACCGTAGTGTCGGTGTTTGTCAATCCTACACAGTTCAACGACAAGAATGATTTGAAAAATTACCCACGCACGCTTGATGCCGACTGTCAGTTGCTCGATGCGTGTGGAGCTGATTATGTGCTGGCTCCTTCTGTGGAGGAGATGTATCCTACTCCAGACACTCGTCAGTTTGAATTTCCGCCAGTTTCAACGGTAATGGAAGGTGCACACCGTCCCGGACACTTCAATGGTGTGTGTCAGGTGGTGAGCCGCTTGTTTTATATCGTTAAGCCCAATCGTGCCTACTTTGGTGAGAAAGACTGGCAACAGATTGCTGTGGTCAAGGCTATGGTGAAACAACTCGGTTTGAAAGTGCAGATTGTGGAATGCGACATCGTGCGCGATGCTGACGGATTGGCACGCAGTTCACGCAACACCCTGTTGGCTAAAGATGAGCGCGCCATAGCACCTGCCATCTACAAGACCCTGAAGGAAAGTATCTCTTACGCTAAGACGCATACTGTGGGCGAAACCCATGATTTTGTGGTCAATACCATCAATGCGGTGGATGGCCTTGAAGTGGAATATTTCTCTATCGTTGACGGTAACACCTTGCAGGATATTGCCGCTTGGGACGATACTCCCTACGTCGTAGGTTGCATCACAGTATATTGTGGAAAGACTCCAATCCGACTCATTGATCACATTAAATATAAGGCATAGTCATGATGATAGAGGTAATGAAGTCAAAACTTCACTGTGTGACAGTGACAGAGGCAAATCTTAACTATATGGGAAGTATCACCATCGATGAAGATTTGATGGATGCTGCCAATATGATAGCAGGGGAGAAAGTCCAGATAGTAGATAATAATAATGGCGAACGCTTTGAAACCTATATTATTAAGGGAGAACGAGGCAGTGGCTGTATTTGCCTGAATGGTGCTGCAGCACGTAAAGTGCAAGTTGGCGATGTGTGCATCATCATATCCTATGCCTTGATGGATTTTGAAGAGGCTAAATCGTTTACGCCGACCGTTGTCTTTCCTAAAGCAGACAACAGCCTGTAATCAAGTGCTAATGTCAGGGTAAACATCGGCAGAGAAGATGACTGCCTGCAATCGTACAGCAACAATATAGTCTCTGCATCAATCAGATAAACAAAAATAAAGGAGGGAACCTCAGTAGAGGCTCCCTCCTTTATTTAGTATGAATAGAGATTACTCGATTACTACAAGTGCATCATCTTCCATGACGCTCTGTCCAGGCTGAACGCATACTGCGGTAATCTTACCGCTCTTCTCTGCCTCGATATTATTAGCCATCTTCATAGCTTCCAATACCAAGACTACGTCGCCTGCCTGTACTTCGTCACCTACATTGACGCGAATCTCTGTGATGACACCTGGCAGTGGAGCCTTAAGCGCATTGTTGGAGTTGGCTCTTCCTGATGGAGCTTCTGATGGAACTGCTGTGGGCTTTGCCACAACAGGCTTCACAACAACCTTCTCCACTTCAGGTTCTGGTTCCATTTCCACTTTGTATTCTTCACCATTGACATTGACGGTAACCATGTTCTCGACAACGTCACCAATGGCTACTTCATACTTGTTGCCATTAATTGTATATTTGTATTCTTTTTTCATCGCGCTTTGTGTTTAGGGATGTTCTGTCATAGTCAGAGCATATCCATTCCACTGGGTCTGCTTGTCATCAATAGTGATGATGCATGACTCTTTGTCGTGGACATTATTGCCTTTGATCTCATGAAGAGCCATGGCAATAGCTGCATATACTTCATTCTTCATAGACGGGATATTTTACATCGGAATGTTACCGTGCTTCTTAGCGGGCAGTGCATCACGCTTGGTGGCAAGCTGAGCAAGCGCACGGCAGATGCGGAAACGAGTGTTACGTGGTTCAATCACGTCGTCAATATAGCCATATTTTGCTGCCTGATAAGGATTGGCAAAGAGTTCGTTGTACTCTTCTTCCTTCTCGGCAATGAATGACTTAACATCTTCACCTGCTTCTTTCTTGGCTTTAGCTTCCTTCGCATAGAGAACAGCAGCAGCACCACTTGCTCCCATAACAGCGATTTCAGCTGAAGGCCATGCGTAGTTGAGGTCGGTATGGAGCTGTTTTGAACCCATAACGATATGAGAACCGCCGTATGACTTACGCAGGGTAACAGTAATCTTGGGCACTGTAGCTTCACCGTAAGCGTAGAGCAACTGAGCACCGTGCAGAATGACTGCGTTGTACTCCTGGCCTGTGCCGGGGAGGAAGCCTGGTACGTCAACGAGTGATACAATGGGGATGTTGAATGCATCGCAGAAACGTACAAAGCGTGCACCCTTACGTGAAGCATTTACGTCAAGCACACCTGCATAGCAAGAAGGCTGGTTGGCTACGATGCCGACACTCTGACCATTGAAACGAGCGAAACCTACGATGATGTTCTTAGCAAACTTAGGCTGTACTTCAAAGAACTCGCCATTATCGATGATAGCACCAATTACCTTGTACATATCGTATGCCTCATTGGGATTCTCAGGGATGATCTCGTTGAGGGAATCCTCCAAGCGGTCAATGGGGTCGTTGCATTCCTTGCGAGGAGCTTGCTCCATGTTGTTAGATGGAATATAGCTCAACAGGCTCTTCAGCATTTCAATAGCTTCTTCCTCTGTTTTAGCGGTGAAGTGGGTTACACCACTTTTTGAAGCGTGAACGCTTGCACCACCGAGGTGCTCCTGGTCGATATCTTCACCTGTTACGGTCTTTACTACTTTTGGACCTGTGAGGAACATGTATGAGGTGCCTTCCATCATCAGAGTGAAGTCGGTAAGAGCAGGAGAGTAAACTGCACCACCTGCGCAAGGACCGAAGATACCTGAAATCTGTGGGATAACACCCGAAGCGAGGATGTTACGCTCGAAGATTTCTGCGTAACCTGCCAAAGCGTTGATACCTTCCTGAATACGGGCACCACCTGAGTCGTTGATACCAATCAGGGGAGCACCCATCTTCATGGCCATGTCCATCACTTTGCAAATCTTCTGGCTCATGGTCTCAGAGAGAGAACCTGCATGAACTGTGAAGTCCTGGGCAAAGATGAATACCAGACGACCGTCGATAGTACCGCTACCGGCTACTACACCATCGCCAAGGAACTGCTTCTTCTCCATGCCGAAATTGTGGCAACGGTGTTCCTTGAACATATCATATTCTTCAAAAGAGCCTTTGTCGAGCAACATCTCAATGCGCTCACGTGCTGTATATTTTCCTTTGTCGTGCTGCTTCTGGATGGCTTTCTCACCACCACCGAGACGAGCTTTCTCACGCTTCTCGATGAGCTGCTTGATTTTTTCTAACTGTTTAGACATAATTGTATTTTGATTCTTAACTTGAATGATCGATTAGTGTTCGCAAAGCTCGGTAAGGATACCTGCGGTTGATTTGGGGTGGAGGAATGCAATGTTGAGGTTCTCAGCACCTTTACGGGGAGCCTGATCAATCAGACGAACGCCCTTTTCGCTAACCTCTGCCAATGCATTGGCAACACCGTCTTCTACACAGAAAGCTACGTGGTGTACACCCTTGTTGCCTTTGTCAAGCCACTTCTGGATAGTGCTTTCGGGTGATGTCGGCTCCAGCAGTTCGAGTTTCACTTCACCACACTTCAAGAATGCGGTTTTAACTTTCTGATCCTCTACCGTTTCAACGGCATAACACTTGAGTCCCAATACGTTTTCGAAGTAAGGGAGGCTCTCTTCGATGCTCTGGACTGCGATGCCCAGATGCTCAATGTGCGAAATTTTCATGTTGTTTTAAATTAATGTATTTAAATCTGCTGCAAAGATACTAATAAAAAGTTACGGAAACGAAAAACACCAATGAATTAACACTAATTAAAAGTCGATTGTGATTCTTCCGTTTACTTGTCTGCCCGTAAGATAGTTGGGGACTGCATACTGTTGATTGGTCACATCGGTTACCCAATAGTAGTTGCTGACATTGGCTGTACCAAACACATTGAGCAGGTCTATACCGAGCCAGATATGGCGCAGACCCTTGCGCTTGGATGAGGTCTGTCCTGCTATCAGATAGTTCATTCCGATGTCGGCTCGCTTATAGCTTGGCGCACGGAATTGCTGCTGTTCTAATCCGCTGTGTGGCGCACCAAAGGGGAGTCCGTCTGTGAAAGCAAGGCGAAGCGTCATCTTCCATCGTTCGGTACCGGGGAAATAGTCTGTGAAATGAAGGTTGACACCCCACCTTTGGTCGGTGGGTAATGGTGTGCTGATACCATTGATGTCTTGTCGGGTACTCATCAGCGAGAGGGTCAGCCATGAGTCTGTGCCTGGAACAAACTCACCAAAGAGTTTGAAATCGATTCCTGTGGCATGGCCTTTGGCGATGTTATTACCCTCATAGACGATTTTCATGTTTTGCATGTTATATGGAATAAGGTGGTCTAATTTCTTATAGTAGGCTTCTGCTGTGAATCGGAAAGGTCGTCCCCACATGCGGAACTGATAATCGAATCCACCTACGATGTGGATGGAGCGTTGACTTTTGATATGACTGTTGAGCGCCACGATCGTTACACCATTGGCGGTGGTCGTATCGCGCATCTCTTTATAAAAAGGTGACTGGTAGTAGATGCCTGTTGCCAAACGAAATGTCATGTCGGTATTGAAGGCTGGTATAATGGCAAAACTCAGTCTCGGAGATAGTGTTGACTCGCTATTGAAATTCCATCTTGCCCATCTTAAGCCGATATTCAAGGTGCAATAGGATTGATGGCTGTCGGTGCCCAACTGCCATTTTATCTGGTCTTGTAGGTATGCTTCTGTTCGGGTGGATGTCACTTGTTGGCGACTGTTCATCGAGTAAATCATGTCAAGGCGGTCGCTCTTATGGGGGATGTTATAGCCGCTGGAGTCACGCATCTCATATTCTTTCGACTGCTCCTTGACGTGCTCCCATTTCATTGTGAAACCTGCTTCCCAATGATGGCGGCTGTTGCGATGGGATGCTGTCAGTTGGAGTTGTTCTGCATGAGCAGTCAGGTAATTACGGGCATGTTCCCGATAGGTGCCTACTCCGAGGTTTTCAGAAGTCTGTGTATCATCGAGCCAATATTGTCCCTGTATGTCATAGCGTTCCTGCTCGCGGGTATGGAAGGCTGACCCTTGCAGACGCACTATGGTTTTATTGGAGGGACTAAAACTGACGGAAGTCATTCCTGTGGCAGTACGAAACAGATCACGCTCCTGTCCGTCGAAATATACTTTGAAGGTCTTTGCGTTCTGTATCGTTCCGAATGAGGTCTCTCGGTCTGTGGGTGTGAAGTGGTATCTGTTTTCTGAATAGTCTCCTAATGCCTCAATTTCCCATTGTTGGTTTGGACGCCAACTGAGATAGGTTTGGTAGTCGAGGTATCGTGGTTTATATTCTCCTTTTGTTTCCAAACTGCCCAGTAGGTATCTGTTGGTTTTATAACGCAACCCATGAGACATAGAGAAATGCTTGTTGCCATAGCCCACATAAGCTGATCCACCTAACAGGCTTGCTTGTATATTGCCTTCCCATTGTTTCGGCCTGCGATAGGTGATGTCGAGCACGCTGGACATCTTACCGCCATATTTTGCTTCATAACCTCCCGACGAGAATCCTATCTTATCGACCAGGTCTGAATTGATAATGGAGAGTCCTTCGTGTTGCCCGGTTTTTGCCAGAATGGGACGGTAGATTTCCGTACCATTCAGATATACTGAGTTTTCGTCAAACGAACCGCCTCTGACATTATATCGACTCGACAGTTCGTTATGGGTGGAGACGCCTGCTTGCTGTTGAACGAGTTCCTCTATGCCGTTGCCTGCTGTTGATGGCGCATGGCGGACAGCATCGGATTTCAGTTGTTGCATGGTATTGGTTTGGCGCTTTTGTTGTGTCACTACAACTTCGTTGAGTGTAGTGGCAGGGTAAAGCGTCACTACCATGCGTTGACGTCCTTTGGGACGGCGTAGGGTGCGTGTCTTGGTTTGGTAGCCAATCATCGAAAAACGCACCTTGACAGAGTCTGCCGATTTAAGATGGAGTGAATATTCGCCTTTGATATTGGCAATGGTTGTGGCATGTTGCTCCTGACAACTGACTGTTGCCAAGGGTAGGCCGTGACCGTCTTCATCGAGAATTTTTCCCGATAGTGAGAACGACTGTGCCTCTGCCCATGAATAGGTGAGTAGTGCGAGTATAGTGATGATGACTCTTTGCAGTTTCATTATCAGTATAACGAGTGCGGGGCGGATTTATTGTGTGAAATGTGATGTTTTCATACGCCAAACGCTTGGCGTTATGCAGAAACCCCCGACAAGTCGCTCTGTTGTGTGGCGATTGTCGGGGGTGATATGGTCAAAAGGGTGGGGAATGGCTTATACCAGTTCCACCTTATTAATATCTTGTTCCTTTTCGCAATAGTGACAGGTGAGGATGCCGTTGGTGACATGGAAATAAGTAGGCATCGGTTCGTTGTTGGTAATACACTTTGGATTGTTGCATTTTACAATGCCTTTAATCTCATCGGGTGTACATACCGTTTTTTTCTCTACTACTTCGTAGTCACGGATGATATTGAGCACAATATTAGGTGCTACGACCGACAACCGTGAGATTTCTTCGTCGGTAAACCATTTGTCCTCTACTTTAATAATACCTTTCTTGCCGAGCTTTTTCGATCTGTAGTTATAGCCGATAGTGACGGTAGAACTAAGTTTGTCAAGATTGAGCAACTGTGCCACCTGATATGTTTTCTCAGAAGGTATGTGGTCTATTACGGTGCCGTTTTCGATGGCGGCAACCAACATTTCGTTTTTGTTCATGGGATAATGGTTTGATCGTTTCTTACTTGGTGCAAATCGATGCCGAGCACATCGCAGAAGATGGCTTCGCGCGCAAAGAGTCCGTTGCCTGCCTGTTGGATATAATAAGCATGTGGATTGTCGTCAACATCGTATGCAATTTCGTTGACACGTGGCAGGGGATGAAGAATCTTCATGTTGGGCTTTGCCAGTTTCAACATATCGTTGTTGAGGATATATACATTCTTCACACGTTCGTATTCCATAAGGTCTGAGAAGCGTTCTTTCTGTACACGTGTCATGTAGAGGATGTCGGCATCAGCAATGACTTTCTCGTTGAAAGCGGTATGCTCCTGATATTTGATGCCGTGCTCTTCACAATAGATTTTGTATTCCTTCGGCATGGCAAGTTCTTTCGGAGCCACAAAATGGAATGTGGGGTTGAAGTGACGCATGGCCATCAGAAGGGAGTGGACGGTACGTCCATATTTCAAGTCTCCCACCAGGTAGATGTTGAGGTTGTCAAGGGTACCTTGGGTCTTGTAGATACTGTAAAGGTCAAGCATACATTGTGAGGGGTGCTGGTGGGCACCGTCGCCCGCGTTGACAATGGGCACATCGGTAACTTCCGCAGCATACTGTGCAGCGCCTTCAATATAATGGCGCATCACGATAACGTCTGCGTAGTTGGCAACCATAGAAATGGTATCTTTCAGCGTTTCGCCTTTTGTACCACTGGTAATCTTCGGATCTGCGAAACCGATGACGCGTGCTCCGAGTCTGTTGGCTGCTGTTTCAAAACTAAGTCTGGTGCGGGTGGAAGGTTCAAAGAAGAGTGTAGCCACAACCTTTCCTTTGAGTAACTCGCGGTTGGGATGGCGCTCAAACTCCTGTGCCATCTCAATCATATAGAGAATTTTTTCTCGTGTGAGATTGGCAATAGTCACAAAATCATGCTTTTCCATATTAGGTGTTTGTTAATATGATGCAAAGTTAAAGCAAAAAATCGAATTATCGACAGTTTGCAGCTATTTTATTTTGTAATTTTCGTAATTTAGACTAACTTTGCAAAATCTTAGTCGGTTGGTATTGCTTTTCCTATGCAAGCATCCCCCCTCGTTACTTACGTCAAGAATATACATTAATTAATATCTATATATGAAACAGACAAAGATTGTTGCCAGCATCAGCGACCGCAGATGCAGTCAGGATTTTATTCGACAACTTTTTGATGCCGGTATGAACGTGGTGCGCATGAATACCGCCCATGCTTCAGAAGACGGTCTGCGTGAGATTATCCGCAATACACGTGCTGTGAGCCACCATATTGGCTTGCTCATTGATACTAAAGGTCCTGAGGTACGCACTACCGGTTGTGACCAGCCGATTGATTATAAAACGGGCGATGTGGTGAAGATCTTCGGTCGTCCTGAAGTGGATACAGAGCATGATATCATCAATCTCTCTTATGTTGATTTTGCCAACGATGTGCAAGTGGGCGACCACATTCTCTTCGATGATGGTGCACTCGATATGTTGGTACTGGATATCAACGGACCTGCTGTTATTGCACAGGTACAGAATGATGGACAACTGGGTAGCCACAAGAGTGTCAATGTACCGGGACGTCATATCGACCTGCCTGCATTGACCGACAAAGACCGTCATAACATCATGTTGGCTATCGAAGAAGATATCGATTTCGTTGCTCATAGTTTTGTGCGTTCTGCTGCCGATGTTCGTGCCGTACAGGCGATTCTCGATGCTTATCATTCTGATATCAAGATCATTTCAAAGATTGAAAACCAAGAGGGTGTTGATAATATCGATGAGATTATCGATGCCAGCTATGGTATCATGATTGCGCGTGGTGACCTTGGTATAGAGATTCCCATTCAGCGTATTCCTGGTATTCAGCGTCAGATTATCCGTAAGTGCGTGCAGAAACGCAAACCTGTTATCGTGGCAACCCAGATGCTGCATACCATGATCAATAATCCGCGTCCTACACGTGCTGAGGTGACCGATATCGCCAATGCTATCTATTATCGTACCGACGCATTGATGCTTAGTGGTGAAACAGCCAGCGGAAAATATCCTGTTGAGGCTGTACAAACCATGGCGACCATTGCCGAACAGGCTGAATGTGACAAATTGCGCGAGAACGATATCGAGGTTCCTCTGTCTCCCAACTGCGACATTCGTGAATTTATGGCGCATAGTGCCATTGAGGCAACAGAACGCTTGGGTGTCAAAGGTATTATCATCGATTCGATAAGTGGCAGGACTGCCCGTGATTTGGCTGCATTCCGTGGTCCCAACCCCGTACTTGCTGTTTGCTATAACGAGAAACTTCAGCGTTTGCTCAACCTGTCGTATGGTGTTATTCCTGTTTTCCAGAAAGACCATATCTCTAAGCAGCGTCTTTTCCAAGCTGCGGTTCGCATGCTTCGTCAGAAAGGTTATCTTCAGGCTGACGACAAGATTGCCTACCTATCGGGAAACATCAGCGATGGTGGTGGAACAAAACTTTTGGAAATCAATACCGTTAGCGAGGTATCTAAATTCCATCTTTCAGAATAAAGACATACACATTATTACATATCTTAATGCCCGACCATTGACGAATATGCTTCATCTATGGTCGGGCATTGTTTTGTAGTGTCATTTCAAAGCTAGTGAAAGTTTAATAGAAAACAAACTATTTCTTAGTTTCACGTGTGCCACCTTTTACTATTGCACATACTGGTATGCCAGTCGCTCTGTACCGTTCCAGCAGTGGATAACACCACAGTATCGAAATCCCTCTTTCTGCATCAGGTGTTGCATCACTTTGTTGTCGGCATGTGTGTCAACTCGGATGTTCCGATATTGCCGGCGTGCAAAGTCCAGTACAACTCGGATAACCCCTTTCACCTCTCCACTACTTGCCACCCTATGGATGACAGCATACGGTTCATCGTTTAACCATTGTCCGTCGTAGATGACATTGTAGGTGGGATCTGTTCCACCACGTAATACAAAGGTGGCAACAATGGTGTTGCCCTTTTGTATTACATAGCTGTCGCCATTATCCATATCCTCACGAAGGAGTTGATCACCAGGATAGTTCTCGTCCCATTGTCCTGGATTGCCTGTTTCACTCATGAATTTCCGGGCAATGGCAAAAATCTCCTTGAGGCGTGGCAGGTCTTCTGGTGCAGTCTGTCTGATGACGAGATGGTCTGCGAGTGTGATGCTATCTCCCTCGTTTCTGATACACCAAAACGGAATATTTTTTTCTTGGCAGAATGGTTCCATGCGCCAGACAGAGTCAAAACCGCTCATCACAAAGTGCATGGGAACCAATAATCCTACTTTAAAGCGCTCTATAAACTGGCGTGCTCCTAATGTATATCCATTGCCAATACGACCATCTATGGGGAACATAACCACATCAAAGCTATCGGCAATCTTCTTGATGTCTTTCAACTCGCCCAAAAACTGTTTCTCTTCTGCCACAGGGTCTATCCATTGGTCACATTCTTCACTATACACTTTTCCTTCAGGAGTGCCCTCTGCCAAAAAACGGGCAAACCAGTTGCAGAGGTCACCTGCATGGAAGATGCGGTAACCGGCGGTCTCTATTATCCAACTGACCCCACTGTCGTTACTACCAGTAGCAGTCACTTGGATATGGCTGTCGTTCCACACCATACCCTTGGTCATCCACACGTCAGCATCCTCTTTGCACGCTCTATGATGTTTCAGAATATCCTTTGATAGAATATAGGTGATATCAGGCGTGGTGGCTTTCCATGTGAAGATCTCTTTCGTGAAGTGGTCTTCATGGAAATGACTGACAAAGACATATATTGGTTTCTGACTTTGTGGTCCAATAAAGCGCTCCATCTTTTGGGCAGGATCCATCCAGTAGTCAAATACTAGCACGCAATGGTCTGTTTCCAAAACAAAACCGCTGTGGAAGAGATAGGTGAGTCGTATCATCGTGTCTTTTGTTGTCCGAATGCTTATCAGGTTCTTATTCCATATATCTGATCATGTCATCGCGTCTTGGCTTTGCGTCTGGAGTCTCTGCTGGATAACCTAAGGCAATACAGTAGAGTAGCTGATAACCCTTGGAGAATGCCATGCGGTCAAGGAATGGCTTGGCAGATGGAGAATCCTGTATCCAGCGTGCAGAACTTCCCAGACAGCATGAACCGATACCTTTATCCCATGCCGAGAGAATGATATTCTCACCCAGCAGTCCACAGTCTATCTGCGACATGTCGTATTCGGTATTGTTGGCGATGCAGATCACACAGGGAGCATTCACAAAGATGTTCTTAAAACCTTTACGCTCAGCAATCTTCGGATTGTCTTTTACTACGGCTTGCGTAATAGAGTCGATGAGGGCAGGAGAGTCAATCACTCTGATTTCATACGACTGTAGGTTTTGACCGTTTGGGGCATTGATACCACATTTCAGAATCTCATTCAGGGTCTCACGATTGATGACAGAGTCTTTGTATGCGCGGATACTTCTGCGACTCATCATCACATCGGTCACCGTTTTTGCAGTATCTGTTGCGGTCGTTACCTGTTGCTTGTTCTCGTTGCATGCCGTCAGCGTCAGCGCGACAGCCATTCCTAATAAAATCTTCTTCATTTTCATTTCTGCTAACTGTTATGCCTAATGAATGGTATCAATGTAACTTATATCATACAAAGATAACCAATAATTGTGAAATATTCATGAAAAAGGTGGCATTTTTATCATTTCTTAAAAAAAAGCACTACCTTTACACCTTGATAACCGAGGGTCGCGTTATCGTGGAGATTCCCCATCACATAAAAGACATAAAACAATGAATAACCGATTGGTCATACTGAGCGATAATCGTACCAATGATGCACGACTGGAAACAGAACATGGACTCTCTATCTATATGGAGGGCCCATCGGGTAAGTTTCTACTCGACACAGGGGCATCGGATCTCTTTGTCCGCAATGCAGCACTGTTGGACATCGATTTATCCGACATCGACTACTGCTTGATTTCCCATGGTCATAGCGACCATATAGGTGGACTGAATGCGTTTCTTTCCTTCAACAGCAAAGCTAAGGTCATACTCTCTGCACAGATTCCTGGTGCAGAGTATGTGTCGGTGCGTCGCTATCAACATTCCATAACCAGTCATGTTGATTTCGATAGGTATCAAGACCGTTTTGTCTTTGTCGATAACAATACCATGGTGGGGCCCGTACAGGTCTATGCCCATATCATGCAACACCACGCACTACCCTTGGGCGATAAAAATCTTTTAATCCGTACTTCGGATGATAGTCTTACAGCCGATGCGTTCCATCACGAACTCGTATTCTTGGTGGATGGAGTGCTCTTCACAGGTTGTGCCCACAATGGACTGTTGAACATACTGGAGACGGTAAAACAACCTTTTGACGTGGCAATAGGTGGCTTCCATCTTTTAGATTCCCATCTGGATCAACACTACGAAACCGATACGCAGTTGCAAGCCATTTCTGCCAGTCTGCGCGAAACATATTCCAACGTTACGTTCTATACAGGCCATTGTACGGGTGATCATTGTTTCGACATGCTGTCAGATCAGAATGATAGGTTGCATCAGTTTCATGGTGGCGATACCATCACTTGGTAGTAGGCGACTTCTTACTATAAGTTTAGAAAAGAATGAGTAAATTTGTAACAGATATATTGCATGAACAAAAAATCTGATAACGCATCATGAGAAGTGATAAGGAAATGGAATGGAAAACGCTTGAAACGAAATATCTGTTCAAGCGCAATTGGCTAACCGCCAAGGTGGAAAAGGTTGAGTTACCTGATGGTCGTATATACGATGAGTATTATACGTTAGAATATCCTACGTGGATTAATGTTATTGCCATAACAAAAGATGGTAAGATGATTCTGGAGCGGCAATGGCGGCATGGTTTGAAGATTGTTTCAACCGAAATTCCTGCAGGTGTGGTAGAAAAAGGGGAAAATCCTATGGATGCAGCAAAACGTGAACTTCAAGAAGAAACAGGTTTTGGTGGTGGAACGTGGACACAATTCCTTGTTACGGCTCCAAATCCCAGTGTGATGAATAATCTGTGCTATACCTATTTGGCAGAGGGTGTAGAACTCGTTTCCGATACGCACCTTGATGCCACGGAAGATTTGGAAGTGTTCTTTCGCGATAAAGATGAAGTCTATGAGATGCTACGTTCTGGTCAGTTCTGCCAGGCATTGATGTTGGCACCACTATGGAAGTTTTTTGCCACACGCACGTAAACTGTCAAACCCTCACACGGATCACACGCTAAGTTTTATTTCTTGCTTTCAGACAACTAAATAAAAATTTCTGTGATTTCCGTGATTTGCCTTTGGCTTATTCTCTTGCGACTCAATATCGTGAAACCGAGCTTTCACTCTGTCTTCGCTGCTCCAGAATTTCTGTGATTTCTGACGTTTTACTGGTGGGCACATGGAGGGAAAAAGTGTAAATCTGTGATTTGTGTGAGCAATTTTATGGATGCACGAACTGACCATGTTTTATGGTTTGATGACCATAGTGTATGGCAAACTGTGGACAGTGGTGCAGACATTTCAGACAGAGCGTGCATTTCTCTTTTGTCCAAACAGGATAACCGTCCTTACACGTTATGGCTTGTTCTGGACATTGATGCGCACATTGATTGCAACCAATACACTTGTCTTTCATCACGTGGAAATGCTTGGTCTTGCGCTGGCTGTCGTAGGTGAGGTAATACCAGCGTGCCAACCAATGGGGAAGGCGCAGGTAATCGAAGTTGCCTGCCTTGCGAGCCACAGCCCATTCCGTTATTTGGGTAATGGTCTTTTCTGCTTCTTCCGTTTTTCGCATGCACTTCTCGTGATTCGACACGTCAAATAGGGGAGTCCATACATCCACCATCCTCACATTATACTTTGCATCAAGCCACAAGCCTTTATGTTTCAGTAGTTGTTGCATCATATAATGTGCTTGCCCCGTGGAAGTTCCGAATGTAACCACATGGTAGATGAAGTGATGTCGCAAGTCTGTAATATTCAACAGATTGAGAAACCTTACAACGATGTCGGGGAGCCCCCAGAAATAGACAGGGGTGACAAATCCGACGCGTTCGTCCTTGCATAAGGAAAATGAAAATTCGCCATTCCTCATGCAGTCTGTTATTGACACACACTTTTCTTTTGTGGCATGCGCCAGGCATTGTGCCACATGTTTGCTGTTTCCTGTTCCTGAAAAATAAAAAACCATTCGCGTCTTGCTATTATTGATACAAAAGTACCATAGATTTTTTTAATTTTGGTACTTTTGTATGGAAATCTTTTGAACTCCATCGTTTTTTAGGTCATGATATAACTGGTGACACTATGAAAACGAAGGATGAGGTAATAACATTGCTGATGACACAAAGATCTAAAAAATGAGCAGCTGTGCCAACTTCTACAATATTGTCTAAAAAATAACTAAAGATGGATGTTGAAGATAAATATTAATTACAGATAATCTGGAAGCCTATGTGGGTTCGTTAGGCACAAAAGATATATCACTATATTGGCTGACTATTGTCTCTTGACCGAAATGTTTAGCTTGAATTGATATGTGATTTATATAAAAAAATCTATAAATAAGTTAAATAAAATTAAATATCAGCTCAAAATTGGGCGAATATTTGCATTTAGGGGGTGTGATGTTGTACATTTATAAATACCAAAATGATGGCGTCGTAAACAAAAAGGCGCTTTAGCAAAAAACCATATATCATACAACTAAAAATCATTCATTTATGTTTACATGTACTATTCCAAATACCTCCAACTGGTTGCAACATAAGGAGCATGATTGCTCGATTGCCACCCGACCGGTTATCGTTCGGTTCTCGTTCACTTCTCGTTCACTTCTCGTTAGGTCCTCGTTCGTCTCTCGTTCGTCTCTCGTTCGTTATTCGTTAGTCTATCGAAGACCGAACGAGGACCGAACGAGGAATAAGCGAAAAACGAACGAAAGAGCAACGAACGTCGAACGAGATAATAGCGAGAAACTATCGAAGACTTGACGGGAAACTGTCTAACCTGATGGGAAGGGCAGTTTGTAATTCCGATGATTCGTGAGCTCTGTGTGCTCTGTGTGCTCCGTGGATCCATGATTTTGATTTCTGGCTTCCCTCCGATTGGGAATGGTACTTGTTGTTACTTTTGTCCTTAACATGACGCAGACAGAGACAGAAGACTATAAGGTAGAGGTAATATCTATTAGGATATGACCACTGGAAATACACTTTTAAGGACGACTTTTTGTGGTTTTCTACACTTTTAAGGATGACTTTTTGTGGTTTTATACATTTTTAAGGACGACTTTTGGCGTGGTTTGAAATAAAAAATGTATCTTTGCATTCAGAAATCATCAAGCAATCAGATAGTTATGAAGAGAAAAGCCATCGACTACCTATATCAATGGAAAGCAAGTAACGACCGAAAGCCATTGGTCATGCTTGGAGCCCGCCAGGTTGGCAAAACCTGGCTGATGCAAGAATTTGCCAAAGAGGCCTATAACCATAGTGCGTATGTGAACTTCGAAGACAATGAAATGCTCCGGGAAGTTTTTGCGCATGACTTTGATATTTCCCGCATTATTAATAGCATACAATGGAGTACAGGAGTTTCTATTGATGAGAATACGCTTATTATCCTTGATGAGATACAAGAAGCGCCCAGGGGCATCACCGCGTTAAAGTATTTTGCAGAAAAAGCACCTCAATATCATGTCGTAGCTGCAGGTTCATTGCTCGGAATTGCGATGCATCAGAATGACTCTTTTCCTGTAGGTAAGGTAGATTTTATGCATTTATACCCCCTTACATTCTTTGAATTTTTGGATGCAATCGGTGAAAGTAGGATGGTGGAACTGCTCATGAAAAAGGATTGGAATATGATAACCATGTTCCGGAATAAATTCGAGGAATGTCTGCGACAGTATTATCTGGTAGGGGGAATGCCGGCTGTAGTCCAGTCTTTTGTCTGTGAGGGGAATCTGTCTAAAGTCAGAAACATTCAAAAAGGAATCCTTGAAGCGTATGAGCGTGATTTTTCCAAACATGCACCGGCTATAGAAGTTCCACGTATCCGAATGGTATGGAAATCCATTCCATCCCAGCTCGCCAAGGAAAACAAGAAATTTATCTATGGTGCTGTGAAGAAAGGGGCCAGAGCAAAGGATTTTGAGCTCGCCATCGAATGGCTGAAAGATGCAGGGTTAATCTATAAGGTGAACCGCTGCAAGAAGGCTCTGTTGCCTTTGGCTGCATACGAAGATTTCTCTGCTTTTAAGTTATTTCTGTCTGATGTGGGACTGATGGGAGCCATGAGCAATATTCCTATCCAAAGCTTGTTGGAAGGAAATGTGTTGTTTTCTGATTTTAAAGGGGCGCTGACAGAACAGTATGTCCTGCAGCAGCTTAAGGAGAAAGCTTCTTTGTCAATCTATTATTGGTCGGCAGATAATTCACGTGGTGAAATTGATTTCCTGGTGCAGGATGAGGAAAGAATCATTCCGATAGAAGTAAAGGCTGAGGAAAATTTACAAGCTAAGAGTCTGAGGGTGTTTGTGGAACGTAATCAGGGATTAAAAGGTGTGCGCCTATCTATGTCACCTTATAGAGAGCAGGATTGGCTTGCCAATTATCCTTTATATTCTGTATCTGTAATAATCGAATAATTAGTGGACCCTATTTATAAGATAGAGGGGCATTGAGGGACAACTTGGGACATCTTGAATAACCGGAAATCCTTAATGACCTTAATGATCGGAAGTTAGCATCATGTGGAACTCAGTGGTGTGCATGTCGCTGATTACATCACGGCTGATGATTACGTCGCTCTGCAACAGCCAGCGCAAGGCTACCTGTGCGGCAGTCTTTCCATATTTCTCGCCAATATGGGTGAGGGTAGGGTTGGATCAGGTTCCACCTGATAAACACCATAACCCAATTGTGGCATTTCCACGCCATTGCTTAACTTTATCTTCTTCATAATTGTAAAATCATATAGTTGCTATTTTATCTTGTTATATTCCTCATCGCTTACAGCCTCTTGCCATTCGTTGGATGTGTTTTCGCCAGGTATTTCAAAGGCGAGGTGGGCAAACCAGCTGTCTTTTGCGGCACCATGCCAATGCTTCACGTTGGCAGGAATATGGATGACTGTGCCGGGAAAGATTTCCTGCACAGGCTTGCCTTCCTCCTGATACCAGCCACGTCCGGCTACGCCTACCAGCATCTGTCCGCCACCCTTTGTGGCGTGGTGCGTGTGCCAGTTGTTACGGCAACCAGGCTCAAAGGTAACATTGAAGAAAGGTATCTGACTGTCGGATATTTGTGCCAGATAACTATTACCTTTGAAGTATTTGGCGTAAGCGGTGTTGGGTTCGCCAACAGGGAATATCATCTCACGCTGGAATGCAGCCTTGGCATCTTCTCCTTTCACGTCCTCGTTCCATACCTCCTTTGCCAGATTGAAGGCAGCCCAGGCCTTTGGCCAACCAGCGTAGAAGGCGATGTGAGTAATAATCTCTGCCGCTTCCGTGCGGGTAATTCCATTGTTTTTTGCCGACTGCAGGTGATATTTCAGCGAGTTGTCGGTGATTCCTTGGCTGATGAGCGAAGTGATTGTTACCAAACTGCGGTCGCGCAATGAAAGCAGGTCATTGCGGCTCCATACTTCTCCGAAGAGGATGTCGTCGTTGAGGTGGGCGAACTCCGGGGCAAACTCACCCAGCTGGGTGCGCCCTGCTGTCTGTACTATTTTCTGTTGTGCCATTATATTAAATGAAATAGTCGTTAATATGATGAATGTTGCATATTTTTTCATAAGAATCAATAGTTGAGTCTCTATCCCTTGATAGATTTTCCTAACTCGTATGCTTTCTGCAGTTTCTTGTTGCCTAGAATGGTACGTGGAGCGTCAACACCACCGCAGAACAGAGTGCCGGCAAGATGGCTCTCTGGATAGCAGTCAATCCAGCCTGTCAGTCCGGCTTCAGCACGCTTAGGCACTTCCGGCTCATTTTCGGCTGCCGTAGTGAGCATGTAAACATCACGGAACTTGTAGTCAAGCGCGAACATGGCATTCATGCGGTCGATGAGGGTCTTCATTTGTCCGCTCATCTCATAATAATATATAGGTGTTGCCCAGCAAACCACATCGGCATTCAGCACCTTCTGCATGATGTCGTTCACATCATCCTTGATGATACACTTGCCCAACTTCTGACATGCCAGACAGCCTTTGCAAAACTTGATGTCTTTTCCTGCAAGTGAAATCTTTTCCACTTCATGACCTGCAGCCTTGGCACCTTCGATAAACTGATCTGCGAGCATGTCGCTATTTGAACCAGTACGCAGACTGGTAGAGATTACGATTATTTTCTTCATTGTATCATTTTTTTTTAATTCTTCTTCAGGAACTCTTCAATGTATTAAGAATAACAGTTATTCTATCCATACTTCATTATATCTACGCAGTTTTGCGATACTCGCTTGGTGTCTTGCCCGTCTGTGCCTTGAAAAAGCGGACGAAGTGCTGAGAATATTCAAAGCCGAGGTGCTGGCTGATTTGTGTAATGCTGAGGGTTTCATCATCAAGTAGTTGGCGGGCTACAGAAAGCAGTCGGTCGTTAATCAGACTCTTTGCAGTTCTGCCTGTCTCGGTCTTGACTAATTCTCCGAAATATTTAGGCGAATAGCAGCATTTGTCGGCAAAGTAAGCTACGGTAGGCAGACCTTCACGCATCGCTTCACGGGCAATGTATTCATCGAGCAGAGAGATGAATTTCTTGACCACCGAATGATTTATTTCCTCGCGTGTGATAAACTGTCGGTCGTAGAAGCGCAGACAATAGTTCAGCAGCAACTCGATGTTGGAAACGATGAGTTCGCGCGAATGCTTATCTATAGGATGCTGCAGTTCCTGCTTAATCATTGAGAGCACATCACGGAAGATGTTTACCTCGGCAGTGGATAAGTGTAATGCTTCGTTGCTGGTATAGTCGAAAAACTCGTATCGGGAGATGTTTTTGCCAAGCTGGGTGCGGTTGAGCAGGTCGGGATGGAAAGCCAATACCGTATATTTGGCAAACGGAACACCTGGAATGGGTTCTACCTTAATCGACTGTCCTGGAGCAAACGAGGTGACGGTCATCTCGTCAAAATCATATTCTGTTCTTCCGTATGACAATTTGCAGCCCTTGTTTTCCTTCAGAAAGAGGGCATAAAGTCCGTAGTGATGCACAGCCTCCTGTATAGGAGAGGCATTCTCTACACGCACAACGCTTACCAAGGGATGAAGCGTTTTCACCCCTATGAAGTCGTTAAACTCCTGTATGGTATTAAAGAATAATTCCTTCATAATCCTATGCTTTTAAATTTCTGCAAAGATACGCACATTCTCCTAAAGAGCTTATACCTGGTTTTCGGAAGATATTACCATTATCGGAGATTTATTCCATTCTTCCATATTTCATTTCCACACCTTCCTTATCATATTGCTTGCGCTTGCCGGTTGGTGGCTCAGTAAGCGTGATGCGAACAACAGCCGTGCGCGATAGGGAACGGGCGATGCTCTGGTCGAAAGCATCCATGTGTTGAGGAAGGAAACGTTCACAGATCAGTCGGAGGCCATGAATCTTCTCTGCATCCTCTGTCACGATTTCTGCCTTGCCGAATGCAATGGCTGATTTGAATTGCAGGGTGAAACTGCCGTCCTTCGGACCAACCGTAGGCGCACAACGGGTTACGGCTGAAAGGCAAACCTCAGGATGAGCCTTGATTGCCTCCAGCTTCTTGCCTTCCAAGGCACCATGAAAATACCAATTCACATCATCATCTGATGCGAGTGACAGGGGTAAACCATAAGGCTTGCCGTCTTCGTCAATAAAACTGACAGTTATATACGGAGCCTTGTGCATTACTTCCAAAGCCCACTCACTATCCATTGCTCTTGATACCTTTCTCATTGTTATTCTTTGTACTTAAACACTTTAACCATATCCTTGTCGCCACCCACGAGCTGGCTGCATTTATTCAACATACCAGTATTGACGAAACCGCATTTCTCCATGACCTTTCCTGATGCAGGATTTCCGGTGAAATGATCAGCCCAGATGTTATCGAAATGCTTCTTTCATTCAAATCTGATCATTTTTGCAAGTTCCATAAAATAGTCATTCGACCAAATATCCAACTCTTTGGGATTCCTGACAAAAGGCAACACGTCTGCCTTTATTTGATTCATGTCTGCCGTGGTAAGTCTTTCATTCAGTTTTTGAAGGAACGTCTCCTTGTCAAGCTCTTCGTGATTGAACTGTAAGGCTCTTTCGCACAAGTGAGTAAAGTCAAGAGGAACATTGTGGCGAACATACCATTCGAAGTCATACCAATCACGTCCCTTGACTCTGTTCTTCCAGGCACGATACACCAGTGCATGCATCTTTCCTGCAAAGAGAGCTGGCAAAGTGAAACATCGTGTCATGAAAGATTGGGGGAGCAGAAGCAACTTCTGTTCTGTTTGGAATTTCAAAGGAGGTTGAGTATCAACTTCAATCTTGATCTTAACAGATTTCTCAGTTTGGAATGTAATATCATATACATCTGTGTTGTCTTTCAGAAAGGCAGACTCCACTTTGCCAAAGTTCTTTTTGTCCTTCTTTCTGATCTCAACCTCTCTACCCACCATAGCGAATTGGTCAATGATGGGCTGAAAATAATGTGTAAAATCAAAGTTTTCATTCGGAGCAAGCAGGGAAAAATCCATATCCTCAGAGAAACGCTGCAATCCATGGAATATACGCAGACATGTTCCACCATAGAAAGCTGCCTCGTTGAAAAAGCCACCATTGTAAAGACCAGAAAGAATAATCTGCTGGTTGACCTCAAAGATAGCATTGCGCTTTTGCAGTTCGGTCGTTATGGCATAGCTCGAAAGCATTTGATTGAATATCTCGTTTGTATTCATTTCCTTAAATATTTAATTAGAGTTTCTATGGATTTAGACTTTTTTCCAACCTGAGCATATCGCTCAAATATACTTATGTCCATATTTCTGAAATCATCTATTTCCATTCGGATGTCCTCCTCCAAATAGTTCTCTACATCCTTCAGGTAACGTAAATTAACCTTCGGAGAATTTGCGATTAAGTCACAGAGAGCTTTTTCTGGTGTTGCCATCAGAAAGGCGTAACTCTGCATATTGATGCTTGTAATCCCTATTGAAAAGGCTTCTCTTGACATGTTCTTATACTCAAAACGCCCGACAGGAGTATCAAAACTACGGGAGTGCTTTAGTGTCATAGACTGAGTAGTATAAACAGCTTCTGGTATTAATCCATAATAACGTAAGGCTGTCTGCATAGACACATACGAAGGAGCATAAAGATGATTGGCTATCAGTTCTGTGGATAGAGCAACACGAGACACATTTGGGGCTACCACATAAAGCCCCTTCTTGAGTCGGATAATTTTATGAGCCGCCTCAAGACTGCGTACTTTCTGATTTCCTGCTTCAATGTTTGTAAACAATGAAGCTATAGCTGAAGTACTGACTGGTATGTTACCTATATGTTCTAAATCCATTATCATGGTGCAAAAATAGTAAAATTTGGAATAGAAAACGAACTTTTACTTGCTTTTCTGTTCTATTTTTGGCTATTTTAACAAGTTGCTTAGTTAGACCGCTAAACATTGATGCAGAAATCAGGCTACATACTCCGAGTCTGAATAGTGCTCCTGTTCCATAGCATTCTCATTGCCCACATCAGAATTGCATCTTCGCCTGAGCCTTGCCAGCGAGAATGAGAATCTTCTTAGCGTTACGATAAATATGAAGCTGTCGTGAGCGAACCACGGCTGTCAACCCCTCATCATTCTGCATGGCTTGCCAGATAGGATAATATATTCCCTCAGGTTCAAACAACTTTTTTTGAAGATGCGAACAGAGGTTTGTTGTATCAATTGTCATTGCCATAATTTTCTTCAAACTATTTGTTTTCAAAGATTCATGTGGAAATACGCCATCAGCGCAATCTGTATCAGGAGAATAGCAGGAATGCCGTATTTGAATTTCTTGTGCATCGTCTTATGGTGCCAGACTTTCATTCCCATCCATGCCCCAATGCTTCCTCCAAGCACAGCCAGCAACAAAAGCGTGGCTTCCGGAATGCGCCACTTGGCCTTTTTAGCCTTATACTTGTCAATGCCGTACACGATGAATGTAACTGCATTGATGACAAGGAGATAGTAGGCGAGGCAACTGTGTAATGTATTCATCCTTTCAACTACTTTTTTATCTCTTTAAAATCCCAATTCTACATCCTTGCCGAATGGTGCGAGCGAAAGCCCAGCCATCTTGAAATGCTGTTTTCCCCAAGGAATGCCGATAATGGTTATACATAAGAGAATGCCGAAGAACAGATGCATGATGCAAGCCCACAATCCTCCGAAAAACAGCCAGAGTAAATTCAGCGGAATGCGAATGCAACCAGTTGGACTATTCGATTCTCTTACTGTAGAACCAAAAGGCCATAGGCAGAGCAGACCAATCTTGAATGTCTGTATCGCAAAGGGAATGCCGATGATGGTACATGCAAGAGCCAGACTTCCGGTAAAATAACCGATGGCAGCTTCGAGACCTCCGAAGAGCCACCAAAGTAAGTTTCCTATTATGCGCATAAGATTATTCTTTTATATTCTTGTTAATTTCTTGCCATTCCTGATGCTCTTCCAGATGATTGGTCTTTACCAGTACGCTCTGAAAACCAAAACGCTTGCCTGCTTCGGCATTCTCGGCACGGTCATCGAAATAGAGGGTGGTGGCAGGATTCAATTCTGTCTGCTGCGTCATCTCTTCATAGATTTCGACGGATGGCTTCTCTTTCCGCATGGCGTATGAGAGGAAGATTTCATCAAACAGCTCGTCTGTGGAATATCCCAGTTGCTTCATCAGACTGACCGATTTCTGCCAAAGCGTGTCGTTGATGTTGCTGAGCAGATAGACCTTGTATCGTTTCCGAAGCTTGACCAATGCCTCCAGTCTTTCCACAGGCAGATTGCCACACAGCTCTTCAAGTACTTTTTCAATATCCTCTGTTGTGGTTCCTTTGCGGCAAAGGCTCAGCATCTCTTTCAAAGTTTCTGCTTCCGCTACCAGACCATTAATATATTGGTGCATCAGTCTCTTGATCTTGCGGACATGGATTAGTCGCATGAACGCCGTAACGCCCAGGCTCTCCATGGCTTTTACAACAGAGGCATCATCAATATTCACGATGACACTTCCATAATCAAAGACGAGTGTTTCTATCTGTTTCATGCTCATTTTCTTATTGTTACAATTCTCTTATGACATGCTTGATGGCAGCTATCGGGTGATACCAAATCATTCTCGGTCCCGCCCAGCGCATCACTTTGCACATTCGTTCTTTCATCTGAGGGCGATAGCAGTGGATGGTACACTTCTTGCAAGTTGGTTTGTTATCGCCAAACTTACAGCGTTCCAGCCTTGCAGTAGCGTACTGTAGCAACTCTTGGCACCCAGGACATAATTCATTATTGCCCTCCTTCTTCCTGCAGTACAAACGTATCATCTGCTCCACAACTCGCTGCTCTTCCTTTATTCTTTTCATCTTTTTATATTAAGAATGGATCAAGCGTAGCCAGCAGTTCGGCTTTATCTACCACACCGCTTGTGCGCCACAATACTTCTCCGTTGCGGAAGAGCATCAGTGTAGGCACGGATTGGATGCGGTATTGGCTTGCTGTTACGCCATACTTATCTACATCCACCTTGATGATTCGGATGCGGTCGCCCAACACACTCTTCACCTGCTCCAGAATGGGGTGCATCGCCTTGCAAGGTTGGCACCATGTAGCAAAGAAATCGACCAGAACAAGCTGGCCACTGTTTATTACATTATTGAATGTCTCCATAATTATTTATCTATCTCCGTGAAACGATTAAAAGTTTACTGAAAACTTCATCAACATTTTCTTGGCAAGGGGAGCGTACCAGGTCTTTACCTCCTGCTCTGTAGGCGTGTGACCGCCTGGAAAATGGAAGGTTTGGTTGTAATGCTCCAGGAAGAGAGGGGCGAAATGAGCCAGGGTGTCCTGTTCACCAAATAGTCCCCACACACGATTCTTATAATATGGGGTGCAATGGTCAAACTGTACGGCTTCCAACTCCGCAAACTCCTTAATCAACGCCTCGTCAATCACCAGCCGCTGATTGCCGTCTCTTCTCGGCGCCTTGTATTCATGCTCTCCGATTCGCTCCTTCAGAAACTCCGTCATCATGAAATACGGATTGCCAAGCAGGGCAGGAATGCCCACCACCGGAGCCAGCATCTGGGCAAGGAAAGAGCCGCAGCTGTTGCCCAGAAGTAAGTCGGGCTGTTCCCGGTCGATGATGGAGCGAATCTCCTTCAGTGCCTCCTTGGGGTGCAATGGGAGGTCGGGAGTCAGCACCACCGCCGTCCCCTCAAACGCCTCTTTCAAGGCTCTCGCCATCGGACAACTTCCCGTGGCGAAGAATCCGTGTAGAAAAAGTATCTTCTTCATGTGTGCAAAGATAGTGCAAAACGAAGACAATACAAAATGAATGCAAGTTCATTTATCTGAGAGAAAATAAAATAATACCCCAGTTCGGGATAATAAATAGCTTGTAAAAAGCTGGTAGTCTTACAAATATTTTGTATCTTTATAGGTGAAAATCAATTAGTTACAAAAATATTTGATATGACTACCGATTGCAAAGTTACAGAATTATTTTGTATTATAGACGAGTTTTGCAAACATTTTGATGCAGAAAATGCAGGAAATTTGCTGGAAGACAATAGCGGAGTGAAGCGTAGACGGCGTGC
>NZ_NPJC01000005.1:0-806 GCF_002251405.1 Prevotella sp. P4-98
ATGACAAGGGACAGGTACGTGTCATAGGGGGCAAGCTACTTCCTTACGAACTGAATCACTCCCCGACTGATGCCTGTCAGTCGCTCCAGCTGCCGCACTGATGCACCCAACTCTCGCAACAGGCCTAACGCTTCTCGTTGTTTCGTTTTATCTATTTTTTGAAAATCACTACTACAGGTTACACCTGCTATCTTTATTATCTCTTGCCACACTTGGTCGTCTGAAAGACGCAAGCGAGGGCGTTCATTGTCGTTGTCTAAACAGCAGACATCATCTGCCAGCGGGTCGTTGACCCATTCGTCCAACTCCTTAAAGGGTATCCTATTCAGTACGGTATTGACATCGCAAATCTGAAATACTGGCTCCACGGTGCCGTCGTACTCGCCCCAGGAGCTGAACTCGTAGTCCTTTACTTTTTCTACTATGCCCGCCTTGACGGGATTTTGGTGTATATACCTCAGCAGTACGGTGAAGTAGGCCATGTCGTTGACTGGCTCGCTCTTGAAGCGCTCTTTGAACAGGTGTCCGTCACGACCGTACTTCCTATTATAATAGTACACGTATGAACTTGCTATGCGCTTGATGGTCTCTCCCACTCTTTCGTCGCGCTCGCGAATCAGGAGGTGAAAGTGGTTGCCCATGAGGCAGTAGGCGTAATAGCAGCAGTTTCGGCCACAAGCGTTGCCTTCGTCATCGTACCTAACACGCATGCGGTCGAGGGTGTTGATGAACTGGTAGTTGTCTTCCTCATCTTCAAAGATGGTTTGATGATTAATACCACGCATCATCACATGGTAGATACCGGT
>NZ_NPJC01000050.1:0-17434 GCF_002251405.1 Prevotella sp. P4-98
CTTTGTCCTCGGTGATCATAGCGATTATTGTTTGTAAACTTTTGATTTTTTAGCACCTTAAAGTTACAACAATTTTCGCTAATCACCAAATTTTTAGACACTTATATTTCGTCGAACTCACGTTAAAATAAGTGAATTCTTCGACATGGCAAAATTCTGGGCCGCTCGGCTCTGCCGTTTGACTTGTTCAAGAATTTTTGGTTGCCCAGGTGCTTAAAAAGTTTAATTAATAATAGTGTTGCGAAATTATGGACAATGGGACATGCTACTAAACTACAATGGGGAATCGCTGGAGTGCTGGGCACCTTGCTTCTAGGCTCAATGCAAACGGCAGCGAAAACAATTGCGGATTCCTCCCTGAAACCACGGATTGTCGTTCTGACGGATATTGCACCGACAGACATTGAACCCGATGACATGGAATCAATGGTCCGCCTGCTGGTCCATGCTGACCTTTATGAAATAGAGGGACTGATTGCGACAGGAGGATGGAACAACTGCGGGAGAAGTTATCCGGACGAATGGATGGAAAACATGCAGAAAGTAATTAATGCCTACGAGAAGGATCTACCGAATCTAATGAAACGATCCGGACAAAAGGGTTTTCTGCCAGTAGAAAAGGAAGCTGGCAAACAAACGTTGGGCTATTGGCCAAGTGTTGCCTATTTGCGTAGCAGGACTGCATTTGGCAGCAGAGATTTAGGCGTAGCCAAACTTGGAGAGAAGAATCGCTCACAAGGTAGCAAAATGATTATCGACTTAGTTGACGAAAAGGACGACCGTCCCTTATGGGTCTTGGTTTGGGGCGGTGCAAATACACTGGCTCAAGCGATATGGACTGTCAAGCAGGAACGAAGCGAAACGGAAGTTAGAAAGTTTGTGAATAAGTTGTGTGTTTATACAATTACAGACCAAGATGTATGCGGAGGCCCCCCTGTGGATTATGCCTTCAGTTCTCATCAATGGATCCGCAAGACTTGCGGCAAGGATATCCGCTTTTTCTGGGACGATAGCGCCTGGATCGTGCAGAACGCCATAGGAAGCCAGAATTGGAACGAATACGCAACTCATATACAAAATCACGGGAATCTAGGGAAAATATATCCGAAAAACAAATACGGAGTGGAAGGCGACACTCCTTCTTTCCTACATGTAACCCCAAATGGATTAAACGATCCGACCGTATGTAGCCAGGCAGGTTGGGGTGGCTATTTCCGATGGGGACTGTCACCAGACAGTCTGACAACATGCTACACAAATGCAGATCCAGCAGTCAAATGCATATCGGAGAAATATGAAAAATACTTCTATCCCGCAATATTCGCCAACTTCGTAGCACGTATGGATTGGGCTGCATACGGCAAAGGAAACCGTAACCCGATAGTCATCGTAAACGGTGAAAAGGGATTGAGTCCGATTATAATTGAACCAAAAACAGAAGAGGAACTCCAGTTAAACGCTTCAGAATCTGCGGACCCGGATAAAGATAAACTGACTTTTCATTGGTGGATAATGCCGGAAGCGGGTACTTACACCTCAACGGTAAGTATCAGAGAGGCAGACAAAGCTAAAGCCTTTCTACGTATCCCCCAAGATGCGGCAGGAAAAGAACTGCATATAATCTGTGAAGTGACAGACAATGGAACTCCTGCACTGACGAGTTACAGAAGGGTCATCATCCGCCCAAAACGATGACACGCCAGTAAACGAACATATTACTATTTTAAACCAATTATACAATGAAAAAGAAAAACATCCAGACCTCCGTTTTATCAATGGTCATTGCTGCATGTTTGATATCTCACCAGCAAAATGCGCAGGCCGGAGAAAATCCGTCCTTGCAAAATGATTCCGTGCCTTATGTAACCATGCCGGACGTTTCCCCTAAACTCACCACAGGAGATGGAAATCCCCTGCTGGATTTTATGTTTACAGCGGATCCAACTGCAGTAGAATATAATGGCAGAATTTATGTGTACGCAACAAACGATCAGCAACAATATGATTCAATAGGCGGTTACGGAAAAAACTCCTACGAATACATCAAATCTCTGGTGATGATGTCTTCCGATGACATGACAAACTGGACCTATCATGGAATTATTAAAACAGACAGCATTGCCCCATGGATAAAAACATCATGGGCACCGTCGATCGCAAAACGTGAGGAAGCGGACGGCAAGACTCACTTCTACCTCTATTTCTCCAATAGCGGTGATGGAACCGCAGTGCTGACATCCACATCCCCCATAGGACCATGGTCAAGCCCGCTGAATCATAGTTTGGTAGATACAAACACTCCCGGCATAGCAGGAGAATGCAAAGCCGCTTTCGATCCGGGTGTAGTCATCGATGACAAAGGAAGAGGTTGGCTGACAGTAGGCGGAGGATGTGCTCGCATTATGCGTTTGGGAAAAGACATGATTAGTGTGGATGGCCCGATAAAGCCCATCAGGGCTCCCCATCATTTCGAAGCTAACGAATTAAACTACATCAACGGCACATACGTTTATACTTATAACATAGATTGGCAAGATTTTAGCGACTGGCCTCTCCAGACAGAGAAACCAACCACCTGTTGCATGAGTTACATGACTAGCAAAACTCCGCTGGTAACCAAAAGTTGGAAATACCAGCACAACTATATGAAAAACCCTGGAGATTATGGATATGACTACAGCAACAATCATACACATCTAAACAAATTCCGCGGGAAATGGTATGTATTCTATCATACAATGAGTTTGCAACATAGTTTCAATACAACAGCTGGTTATCGTAATGTTTGTGTCGATGAAATACAAGTTGACGAGAATACTGTGAATATCCACATGGGTAATCAGACTCTGAAAGGCGCAAAACAGATACAGCCTATGAATCCGTTCATCACCCAGCAGGCTGAAACCACAGCAGCCACACAAGGTGTCAAGTTCACAAATGGAAAAAGCATCGGGGACATGTATGCCGTTACCGTTCCCAACAAGACTGGCATCATTGCTGTCAGAGGTGTGGCATTCAACAAAGTACCTTCCAGTCTGGAAATTAAGGCATCCGGAAACGGAATCATAGAAGTCCGCCGGGATAGGCCGGACGGAGAAGTCATAGCTTCAATCAAAGTCGGTACCCCGCAAATGAAACTCATAGAATCCCAACTTCAAAAGAATATGACAGGTACAATGGACCTCTGTTTTGTCCTAAAAGGAAACAATATCACATTCGACGAATGGAAGTTCAAATGATACCTTCCAGCAGATGACAAGGAGGGTGCATTGCCCATTATGATGCACCCTCCTTTAAAAATCGTTTTAGGAAACTGTTATATTGTTATATTGTAACGCTTGGGGTTGATGACATAGACCAGTCCCCGTGTCATTCTACATCAATACCAAATTGGTGGATCTTTTCATCAATCAGTCCGGTGAGCATAAGTCCAACGACATAACATGATAGGAAAAACGTGTTAAGCAAAACGCCATTTCCTTAACACGTTGCATGCAACATGTTAAGCAATTCGGTGTTTGGTTAACATGATAATTCGAACAGGTTACACCTTATATATAATAGGTGGTTAGCCGTATTGTGGGCTAACCACCTATCGTTACGTTAGGGATTGACGTTTAATTCCAAGAATTCAATATCTATAGGCGATGGTATACCTTCCGAGGTTGTCATCGTCTGCTTATTTCCGGAGTTTTCAACTATTAAATCCGTGAACGCCATTGCTGCGAATGTGCGATTAGCTTTTTGGAAACTGTAAAACTGTAACGCAAAAATCGTTTTAGGAAACTGTTATATTGTTATATTGTAACGCTTGGGGTGATGAGGTTGACCAGCCCCGTGTCATTCCCCTGTAGGCTGCAATTCTTTCATTGATGTCATCAACTCTTCAAAATGCAGATGATGTAGAGAAAACGTATTCTGATAAACCCAAAATTTTTGTCGGTTTCTACTGATTTTTGGGTATAATTATGTAACTTTGTAGCCAAACAATCTAAATCATAGCACGATGAGCAAGGATATGAACCGCATAAAGGTGGTTTTGGCGGAGACGAAGCACACCAATCGATGGTTAGCATGAGTTAAAGAAAGATGAGGCAACTGTTTTAAAATGTTGTACAAATACCAGTCAGCCAAGTCTTGAAACACTTTACCAAATAGTAGAGTGTCTTAACGTCGATGTAAAAGACCTTCTAAACTCATCCAAAAACGATGACATACAAAATTTGTAAGATTCGTTAAGCAATAGAAGAATATGAGCAGCAGCTTCATTACAAATAAAGACAAGTTCCTCTCGGACATCATAAACGGCATTCTTCCCAAAACAGATGCCGTAGATTTCCTTGTGGGCTACTTTTACTATTCCGGCTATGTGCAACTCTCTGAAAATTTGAAGAGCAAGCACATCCGCATCCTTGTCGGCCTTGACATAGAGATTCAAATTTCCAAGCATGTTTGTGAGGTTGAGAACTTCCGGCAGAAGCTTCTTTCACGTGGCGTATTGAAGGAACAATACTATAGCGAGTTTGTCAAAGCGTTTAATGATACCGATTTTCTTGATACTGCAGAGAAGATAGAACAGTTTAAGATGTTCTATGCCAAGATACTTGATGGCACGTTGGAAATCCGCAAGACGCTTGATCCTTGCCATTCAAAGATGTATCTCTTTGTCTATAATGAGTCGATGAACGAGAGTGGGGAACTGCCAGGCGTGATGATAACAGGTTCAAGCAATCTGTCATACCAAGGTATGCAGGGCCGCTTGGAACTCAATGCGCGCTTCAATGACAAGGCCGACTATGATGAGGGACACGAGATTTTTGAGGAATTGTGGCGCGATGCAGTTGTCATTGCCGACCAAACTAATGTTGACGAATGGAACAACAAGGTTATGGCACACATTTGGTATGACACGCTCTTCTCTCCATACCTCATGTTTATCCGTGTGCTCCATGAGTATTTCAATATTCCGACAAAAGAGAACCTTCTCACTCCTTACGACATTACGGATGGCAGGTATTCCAATCTGAAATATCAGACGGATGCAGTGCAGTTAGCTCTTCGCTCTTTGGAAAACCATAGTGGTGCTATTATAGCCGATGTAGTGGGCTTGGGCAAGAGTGTTATTGCTGCAACGGTGGCGCGCAACCTGCACCTTCGCACCATTATCGTGTGTCCACCTCACCTTTGCAAGCAATGGGAAGGGTATCGTGATGAGTTCGGTTTTACGGCATCGGTATTCAGTGCAGGAAAGATTGAAGAGGCACTGCTACATTATCAGGAATTGAAGAAGCCCGACGAAAAGTTCCTTATCATCCTCGACGAGGCACATCGTTTCCGCAACGAATACACCTTGGATTATGCTTTGCTTCACAATCTCTGTATCGGTAACAAGGTGCTGCTCCTTACAGCAACCCCCTTCAACAACCAGCCTGCCGACATCTACTCGCTGATCAAGTTGTTCCAGATACCCACCCATTCCACATTAAAGACTGTGGAGAACCTTGGCGCAGCATTCAAGCAGCTTATCGACTGCTATCAAGAACTGCGCGAAGCACAACGCAAGGGACAAATAGAAGAGGATGAGGTTAAACTTACAGTCAATAATATATCAAAGGCCATTCGTTCCATCATCGGTCCGTTAGTGGTACGTCGTTCACGCCTTGACTTGCAAGACATACCCGACTATACCAAAGACTTGAAACAGCAGAAGATACAACTCGTCATTCCCAATGATCCTGAGGAACTGACTTATGACCTAAGTCAGATGAAAGACCTGTATCTCAATACACTTGACCGTATCAGTAAATCAGAAGGCAGCACCGATAATATCACACGCTTTAAGGCAGCTCGTTACTCACCCGTGCTCTATGTCAAAAAGGACATGAGGGAGCAGCTTGCCCAAGAACTGGAAGAGAAGACGGGTATCAAGTTTGGACTCCTCATTGGACGTCAGACCAACGTGTCGAGCTTCATGCGCCACTTGCTGGTGTCTCGTTTTGAGAGTTCCATGGCAGCCTTCCAAACGTCGCTTGGCTACATGATTCAGTCTGCCGAGCATCTTTTGACATGGATTGACAAACGTCATAAGATACCGGTATATAAAAAAGGCAATCTCCCAGAAGTGGATGATTTCTATACCGACGACGGCATGGAAGAGATTCAGGAGACTTTCGATAAATATGAGAGTCGCGGTTTCTTTGAGATTGATATGAAGTATGTAGAGGACAACTTTATCGAAGATGTAAAGACCGACATCCATCTGCTTCAAAGCCTTCGCGAAGAGTGGTTCGGTAAAGAGAATGTCATTAAGCAAGATCCAAAACTTGATTCATTTATCGAAATAGCGAAGAAAAAATTGGAACAAGAGCCTGAGCGTAAGCTTATAGTCTTCTCTGAGTATGCCGACACCGTCGATTATCTCGGTAAGAAATTGGTGGAGGCAGGTCTTCCTGTAATGAAATACACTTCGGCCGACGCATCTCCCAACAATAAAGAGCGCATACGCGCCAATTTTGATGCCGGATTGAAGAAAGAACTTCAGTGCGACGACTATAAGATACTTGTGGCCACTGATGCCATCTCTGAAGGTTACAACCTGCACCGTGCTGGCGCTATCTTCAACTATGACATTCCATACAACCCCACACGTGTCATACAGCGTATCGGTCGTATCAATCGTATTAACCGCAAGGTGTTTGACGAGCTCTTTATCTACAACTATTTCCCATCGGATGTGGGTGAAGCTGAGACACGTACAAAGGAAATCTCCACACTCAAAATGGCCATGATTCATGCCATCATGGGGGAAGATACCAAGGCACTGACAAAGGACGAAGAGGTGCAGGCCTATTTCAAGGAGCGTTACCGTAAGGAGATCCAGAAGAATGAAGAAAGTTCATGGGACACGCCTTACCGGAAACTTCTCAACGAAGTGAAAGGCACTGAGGCATATCAAAAGGCTCTTGAAATACCCCATCGTGCCCGCACTGCGCGCAAGATTGAGAAGGCGGATTATGGTGTACTAATGTTCGGACGTAAAGGTAACGACTTTGTGTTCAAAATTTGCAATGAAGAAGAGTCTCCAAAGATGCTCTCAGCTGAGGATGCACTTAAACTCTTCTCTGCACAACCGTCTGAAAAACCTGTAGAGTTGAGTGAGTTCTTTGATGCGACCTACCAGAAAGTGAAGATCAGCCTGTTCAAGGGCGGAGCTAATGACCACAACGAGAAGGATGTTCTGAATGCTCTGGCTAAGATTAAGGTATTTGCCAAAGCAAAACTGCTGAATAAGGATTATCTCGACGATCTCCTCATCGTGGTAAAGGCAGATGCCTTGTCAGGTCATGAGATAAGATACATCAATCAGTTGTCTGTGAATAATGTCAATGAGTTGCCGCTAAAGATACCAAATGAGTATCTGGCCCGCATCATCATCACCCAGAACAGTGTGGATGAGGGTGAAGAGACTTTGATTTTGAGTGAAGAACTTCAAAAATAGAACAGATGGAATTTAACAAAGCATACAATCGGCAGGAGTTTGTGAGTTTCCTGCGAAACAACTTCCTTCCGGAAGACTTTGTGCCTCTGGTGGAAGATGTGCCGCTCGCTACTGCCACCAAATATACAACCACGACTACGAAACTGGGCACATGCGACTCGCTCGACCTTGTGGTCTATGAGGTGCGCCACACGTCGCGCCACGATGCGCGCGTGGCATTGTCAAAAGAGGCTTTCCGATTGCTGGCCGATGAGATGCAGGAACGTGCCCTGGTGGCTTTCGTCCCAGAAGACAATGCCGCCAACTATCGTTTCTCATTCATTGAGATTAGTTTCGGTCTCAAGGACGAGATGCATATCATGCGCACCTACAGCAATCCTCACCGCTACAGTTTTCTGCTCGGTGAAGGCATTGCCTACTATACTCCCAACAAATATCTGAACGAGAAGGGACGGGTCATTGATGAAGGCGACCTCCGTGCCCGATTCTCTGTTGAGACGCTGACGCAGGATTTCTATCGCGAGTTGAGCGACTGGTATGCCTGGGCCATTAAGATTATCCGTTTCCCCAACGATATTAAGGACGAGAAGGACAACGACAAGTATAACCACGAGAGCGCCATCCGCCTTATCACGCGCCTTATTTTCGTTTGGTTCCTGAAACAACGCCATCTGATACCTGACGAGTTCTTCGACCAAGAGTATATTGCCAACAACCTTATAGAGAACTTCTGTCCTCACCAGAAGGACGGTCTCTTCGGCTTTAAGTCGCATGAAAGCGTCTATTATAAGGCCATCTTGCAGAACTTGTTCTTTGCCATGCTCAATAGCCCTATTACGAAGGAGGGCAGCACTAAGCCGACGGAGCGTCGTTTCCGCAATGGCCGTGGCGACTACGACAACAACAAGTTGATGCGCTACGAGCGCTACTTCTTGAATCCACAGCTCTTTGTTGACTTGGCAAATAGTACTGTGCCGTTCCTCAATGGCGGTCTCTTCGACTGCCTTGACGACAAGGATAAAGGCATATACTACGATGGATTCTCTGACCGCAAGGAGGTCGGCAGTAAACTCATATTCCCAGACTACCTCTTCTTTGGAGAAGAGGCAGGAAAGAATATTGACCTCTCCGAATTTTATGGTGACAAGAGAAAGAAGCGTGTTTCGGCCCGTGGTATCATAGACATCCTGAAACGCTATAACTTCACCGTCGAGGAAAATACGCCCTTCGACAAGGAGGTCTCACTCGATCCGGAGCTTTTGGGTAAGGTGTTTGAGAATCTGTTGGCAGCCTACAATCCCGAGACACAATCAACAGCACGCAAGCAGACCGGCTCATTCTATACACCGCGCGAGATTGTGCAATACATGGTGGACGAGAGTCTTGTGGCTCATGTCAAGCGCATTGTGGGCGAAGACATAGAGGCGGAGTTCCGCCGTCTGCTGCAATACACCGACGACCCTGTTGACCTGTCACCAGAGCAGCGTAAGTCCATCATGCAATCGCTCTATGAGTGCCGCATCCTCGACCCTGCCTGCGGTTCTGGCGCATTCCCCATGGGTATGCTTCAACAGATGGTGCACATTCTCGGTCGCATCGACCCGGAGAATGTGGAGTGGAAGAAGATGATGATGGACATGGCTGTGGGTGAGACAACCGAGGCATTCCAGGCCGATAGCAAAGAGGAGCGTCAGGAACTCCTTGCCGACATCGAACGCAGCTTTGACGAAAACATCAACCGTCCCGACTACGCCCGCAAACTCTACCTCATAGAGCATTGCATCTATGGAGTAGATATTCAGCCCATTGCCATCCAGATAAGCAAGTTGCGCTTCTTCATCTCGCTTGTCGTGGATCAGCGCACGAATAACGACCCTGCCGACAACTTCGGCATTCGCCCATTGCCTAACCTGGAGGCCAAGTTCGTTGCGGCTAACACCCTCATTGGCCTTGCTAAGAAAGATGCCACGCTCTTCGATACTGATGCCATTAAAGAAAAAGAACAGGCGCTCAAACTCGCCAAGCACAAGATCTTCTCGGCAAAGACGATTCGCACTAAGCGCAAGTATCGCCAACTGGTGAATGACTTGCGTGTAGAGATTGCGAATATGCTTGAAAAAGCTGGTGCTGTGGGTAATATGGAAGCTCAAGCTTTGGCTTCATGGGATATGTTCGACCAAAATGCATCCTCGCCATTCTTTGACCCTCTGTGGATGTTTGACGTAAAGGATGGATTTGATATCGTGATTGGAAATCCACCGTATGTGGATGCCAAAGAGCAACTAAAGAAAAAGGAGCTTCGCATTCAGCGTAAGATGTTGGCAAAAGACAAACGCTTTGAAACCCTTTATCAGAAGTGGGATTTGTACATTGCCTTTATGGAAATGGGAATCAAGTATTTCTGCTGTAAAGAGGGCATTTTTACGATGATTGTTCCTTATCCATTAAGCAATCAGCTCTATGCTCTTAATATGCGTAAAATGATTATTAATAAATATAATCTAGTGCAAGTTGCCGACCTCTATGGGGTAAAGGTATTTGATAATGCAACTGTGACCAATTGCATTCCTTTTGTACGCAACTCACATAGGGAAGAAGGTGTATTTGTTTCGAATGCAAATAAGCAAAAAGAAATCAAACCTCTGTTCAAACAATCATATACCAACCTCATTCAAGATTCCAAAACCTTCGTTTGGAATTTTACACAAGAAGAACGTCGAGGAAATCGCCACTCTGGCATGCATGTATTAGGCGATTATTGCTACATAAGTAAAGGTATGGTTCTTAATGCTGATGAGAAAAAAGCAAAAGGAGAATTCAAAAAAGCTGATTTAATAAGCTCTTCAAGAGACGACATTCATTGTAAAAAATATATAGAAGGCAAGGACTTAGAACGTTACAACGTCAAACGATTCAGATTTCTCGAATGGGGAACGACACGATGTCCTGGACAACTTAGTCGACCGACGTTCCCCAAACTCTATACAAGCAAAAAACTTCTCATCAATGCATTGGGGGAGATGAAGGCATCTATTGATTTGGGAGAAAACTTTTATTGCGAGCAACAAGTTCGCATGGCATTGCTCTGGAAAGACCTTGCAGATGTAAATAACAAGAGTATAACTTCCAGTATCAAGAAATTTTCAACGATGACTCGCTATGATATGGCTGAACTTTCACGTACGATAGACTTACGTTGTTTACTCGCAATAATCAACTCACGCTATGCCTCTATTCTCTTAAACGACATTAGAGGTGGTGACTATCATATTGTTCCAGAACATATCCGCAACATTCCGATTCCAACTATTTCTATTGAGAATCAGAATAAGATAACAAAAGAAGTCGATTCTATACTCTCTGCAAAACGTACAGACCCGACTGCAGACACAAGCGAGTATGAGCGAGCCATTGACAAACTCGTCTATAAACTCTACGGTTTGACCTACGATGAAGTGAAAGTTGTGGACCCTGAAACCACGATAACAGAGGAGGAGTATGCCAAAGGAAAATAAACCTCTTTCAGAATCTGGGCGCCAGAACCTATATGAGGAAATGGGCGCTTTGATAGAGGATAGTTGTCCTCTATTGGAGAAGCGTGCCATCATATTGCGCGCGATGCAAGAGCCCACCGATTCTGATGAACATCTCAACCGCTATAAGCTATTGTTGGAAGTTCATCTGACGGTTCTCTATGCCATCATTGAGGTGGCCGTCGTTATGCGTGCCGACCTACGCTCCAAGCAGAACGCTGAGAAAAGAGAGAACTTGAAGTATTTGGTCTTCGTTATCCACGAATTCTATAAATCCTTGTTCCTTGGAAAGAAAGGAAAGAGAATATGGGATAAGGCAATCGAACTCATAGCTGACTCTAACGATGAGAATCTGACCGACCAACTAAAGTCCATCGAAGATAACATACAGATCTACACGAAGAAATACTTTACTCAAGACTCTAAGGAAAAGCGCGATGCTTTTGTGCATTACGACGAAAATTTGCTCCAATTATACCAAACAACGGTGGCCGTCTATGAAGAAGAATTGACGCAGATGACCAATTCCTTTCTTGCTATTGCGGCTCCAATCAATCGTTTGTTGCTGAATGTTTTGTTGCCTTGCGACATAATGGTGCAGAATGAGCCTTTGTTTAAAGCGTCAGCACGAGAGAATACGTTACTCAATGCCTTGAAAGATGTCCTAACTCAATTAGACTGCAACATCATTCACTTCACCCAAACCTTAGATAGGATAATGAAGTTGTGCCGCATACCTGAATTGTTGGCAGCAAATGAATCGTTTGGATTAAACGACGATGCGATTAACCAAATCAATAAAACAATAGATTGGTGTAAGCCTGGCGTCTTGGTTCATTTTTTCTATATTGACATAAGTGTTGCCATGAAAGGGTTTCTCTGTGCTGAAAGCAGAATAGAAAGGCTTTGGCATCTGACAAGAATGTACCTTATTATGTATGAGGCCCACAAGAAACTGTTTGACGGTGATGACGGTTCTCTCTGGAACAAGTATATTCGCAAACCGTTGGAGGACGATTCAAAACATGCGATAGATTTGGTAAAAGTAGAAGTTGCCATGAAAGCCATCATGCAGGACAAAGTGGTGGAAAACATCCGACAGGGTTATGTGCATATCCGACAGAAGAAGGAGTTTCGCCTTACAGACCTCATGACATTTATGGCAGGTATTAATGCGGAAACCATCCTGAGCAAATCGCTGACCTTTATAAAATCTTTGGCCAAGCTCATAACATTGAGCAAAGATGCCATGAATGTGTTAGCAAAAGACAAATCTATAATATAAGTTGATTATGAGTAGATTAAGCAAACTATACGATGCCATCGAGACGCTTCGCAAAGAAGGCGTTTCAACGGACGACCTGGAAGAGAAGGTGAGTCAAGCAGAGGAGGATATCATCAAGAAAGAGATTCTCCCCATCTTGACGCAGAACATTGAGCCTGCCCTTCAGCAGGTGAAGCGCGAGCTTGTACTGGTCGTTGACTATCAGCCCGGTCAGCCTATAAGCGTCCATCTAAGCCGCAAGCGCAACTTCACGGCAGAAATTTCCGATGCCAAGGAAATTGTGCAAGACCCTATCGTGGAGCATGGAGAGAGAAAGAGCAAGCAGGAAAAGATTGAGCGTTCTTCTCCAACTGATATGGCAGTTTTCTTCCCCGATGGAACGATGATTGCAGAGGAACATGCCAAAGATACGTTAGAGAAAGTAGTTCGCAAAATAGGCGTGGCAAGAGTGCGCCAAGTGGTGGAAGCACAAGGGTTGGTGATGTGCAAGGTGCCCGTCATCTCCAACCGTCGCGACACCAAGTATGGCCGGGCTCAAAGAGACCTTGGCAATGGTTGGCTCCTCATGACCCACTCCAACAACAAGATGAAGAAGGCTTTCCTTGAAAAGGTGAGCGCAGCCCTGGGCTTGGGGCTTAGAATAGTATTGAATTAACGACAACGAAATGGAACACCGTTATCACATTCCGCATCTTCCACTGCCTTTTGACATTGAGACAAAAGCTGTGATGAAACAGTTGATTTCCGCCAACCGCAAATTGGCGGAGCTCAGAGGTGTGGCCCAAACCATTCCCAATGAGAATATACTTATAAGCACGCTGACCTTGCAGGAAGCAAAAGACAGTTCGTTGGTTGAGAATATCGTTACGACGCAGGACGACCTTTACAAAGAAGAGTCTGGGCTACAGCAGACCGTGACAAATGCTTCTGCTAAAGAGGTGCTCGATTATCGTGCTGCCATATTGCGCGGATTTGATCTGGTGCGAAGCAAGAAAATCCTGACATGCAATATCATCTGCCAAATACAGCAAGAACTTGAGCACAACCGTGCCGGTTTCCGTGCATTGCCAGGAACGATGCTCAAGCGAGGTGATGGTGAGGTGGTATATACTCCGCCTCAGACTGGTGATGAGGTGCGGCAACTGATGGAAAACCTGGAAAATTTCATTAACAACGACACTCTCACAGACATCGACCCACTGGTGAAGGTAGCCATCGTGCACCACCAATTTGAAAGCATTCACCCATTCTATGATGGTAACGGCAGAACGGGACGTATCATCAACATCCTGTTGTTGGTCATCTATGATTTGCTTGACTTGCCAATTTTGTACTTAAGTCGCTATATCACTCACAACAAAGGCTCTTACTATCAACTCATACAGGCCATTAGGGATAAGTCTGACGACAATGCGAATGAATGGGAGCAGTGGGTGTTGTTCATTCTGAAGGGCATAGAGGAGACAGCTGATAATACCATCAGTCTTATTAAGCAGATTTCCAACTTGATGAATCAGTATAAGCAAGTGCTTCGTCCGCTGTTTGTAAAACAGTACAAGCATGAGTTGCTCAACAACCTGTTCAATCACCCTTATACGAAGATTGAGTTTGTGGAGCGCGACATGATGGTTTCACGTCAAACCGCGAGTAAGTATCTGGACATGATAACTCAAACCGGTCTGCTGCAAAAGATAAAAATGGGAAAAGAGAACTACTACATCAATACCAAATTGGTGGATCTTTTCATCAATCAGTCCGGTGAGCATAAGTCCAACGACATAACATGATAGGAAAAACGTGTTAAGCAAAACGCCATTTCCTTAACACGTTGCATGCAACATGTTAAGCAAGTCGGTGTTTGGTTAACATGATAATTCGAACAGGTTACACCTTATATATAATAGGTGGTTAGCCGTATTGTGGGCTAACCACCTATCGTTACGTTAGGGATTGACGTTTAATTCCAAGAATTCAATATCTATAGGCGATGGTATACCTTCCGAGGTTGTCATCGTCTGCTTATTTCCGGAGTTTTCAACTATTAAATCCGTGAATGCCATTGCCATCCGTGTGCGTTTTGCTTTTTGGAAACTGTTATATTATAACGCTTGAAATTCAAAATCGTTTATGAAAAATGTTAACTATAACGCTGGGGCCGCTTGCCAAAGCGAGAACTTTTTGTTGCCCAGGTATTTGTGGAAAATAATAGATTATAGTCTTGTGGAAATTAATGGTAATGTCGCTCTCTGTTGGAGAGAACGTCAATCGCTGGGGGAGAGAACGCCAATCGCCTGTCACGATAACGCCAATCGCCAGTCGTGAGAACGCCATGCGCTAAAACACAGCATTTAGTACCAATTTCACATCTCATGTCGTGTTCTGACCAGTTACTCGGATTTTTTATGATCCACGGAATACACGGCACCTTGATAAACTATTGTTTCTCATCTAAATGGTGTGGTTTTTGATGGGATTTTGTCTCTATAACATTAAAAAATCTAAATTATTAGTTAAATAAAATTAAAATCCAGACTAAAGGGTTGACAACGGGGGGTGTGATATTGTATCTTTGCACGCGAGCCCAAGGTTGATTTCCAAAACAAGGATGAGGCCTTTGCAATAAACCACAAGTCTTATCAATTAAAAATTCGCAATTATGTTTACAAATGTAACTCTAAGCACCTCAAACTGGTTACAACATAAGGACCATGGTTTTTCGATTTACACCCGACCAGTTCTCGATAGCTTCTCGTTCGGTTCTCGTTGGGTTCTCGTTAGGTCCTCGTTCGTCTCTCGTTCGTCTCTCGTTGCTTATTCGTTAGTCTATCGAAGACCGAACGAAGACCGAACGAGGAACAGGCGAAAAACGAACGAAAGAGCAACGAATGTCGGTCGAGAAAATAGCGAGAAACTATCGAAAATTCGACGAGAAACAGCCCGACTTGATGGGAATGGCAGCTTTCTGGCTTCTAACGTTAAGCCAAATGAGCAGAACTGAATTACTTTTGTACTTACAGGACTTAGGCTAAATAATCCGCACCCCCAGGGTATTACTCGATGCTATGAAAATTTTGCCCCATTCGGGGCGTTAGTAACCTATCAAGCAATGGCGGGGGTTGGAATGTCATGGAAACAGGTCAATGATATCCATTACAAGCGTTACAATATAACAATATAACAGTTTCCTAAAACGCAAACGGATGACAGCGGATGAGATAAAAGGGGCATCCAATGCACCGCAATAGAAAATATTCCTGCAAAAGGAGTGGGGGTGTGAGATTTTATTTGTACTTTTGTCATGTCAGAGCTTGATTTGCTTGTTTCGCGACAGTAAGAAAAGTGAATTTTCTGACATGGCAAAATATAAGCAAAATAGAAATGAAACAACTGAAAGAAAACGAAGGGATAGAGCGCAGCCTGTTGATCACAATGGCTCTTATTGCGGGACTGACTGTGGCTAATTGCTACTACAACCAGCCTCTGCTGGAGATGATACGTCACGATATTGGGGTGAGCCAACATGAGGCAAACCTCATAACTGTTGTCACGCAGATAGGCTATGCGCTTGGCTTGTGTTTCCTGATTCCTATGGGCGACCTCTACTCGCGCCGACGCATCATTGTTGTGAATATGACGGTGGCTGCCGTGATGGCGGTCGTCATTGCTGTTGCCCATCGGGTATGGATGATATGGGGGGCGTCTCTGCTATTGGGCGCCTGCTCTGTCATTCCGCAGTTTTTCATACCTATAGCAGGTCAATATTCTAAGAAGGAGAACAAAAGTAGGAATATGGGGGTCGTTCTGTCGGGACTGCTGACGGGTATTCTCGCTTCGAGGGTGGTTAGCGGTTACGTCGGCGAATGGCTTGGCTGGCGCGAGATGTTTGTCATCGCAGCTCTGGTGATGGTGCTGTGTATGGTGCTTACGCTCAAGATTATGCCGCAGATAAAAAGCAACTATGTGGGCTCATACAGGGGATTGATGGTTAGCGTGTTTGATATGGTTAAGAGCAACGGGCGCATACGGCTTTATGCCGTACGTGCCGCTTTCAGTTTTGGCAGTATGATGGCTATTTGGTCGTGTCTTGCCTTCCGGTTGGCTGAAGCGCCGTTCTTCTCTGGTAGCGAGATGGTTGGAACATTGGGATTGTGTGGTATCGCTGGTGCCATAGCGGCAAGCGGTGTGGGCAAGCTCGTGAACCAATGGGGCATAAGAAAGATGAGTGTTTATGGGGCTTGCCTGCAACTGGTGGCGTGGGCTACGGCCTATCTGTTTGGTGATACTTTTATGGGACTTGTGGTGGCTATCATCTTGGTGGATATTGGTTTGCAATGTCTGCAGCTAAGCAATCAAAGTGGTTGCATTCAGGAGGTGCCTCATGCTTCAAACAGGGCCAATACCATCTTCATGACTACCTATTTTATCGGTGGTTCTCTTGGCACCTATTGTGCCGGATTGGCTTGGATGCATGAGGGATGGATGGGTGTGTGCACGGTTGGAGTCGTCTTGGCTGTAATTTCGCTCTGCATAACATGTTTTAATGGAAGGAGAATTTAAATCCTGGAGGAAATCTTTAATAAAAATATGGCCTGTGGCCAGAAATCAATCATCGGAATTTAGACGGATTTTTTAGTTGCCTACGGCAAGAAATCTTTGGAGGAAATCTTTGTTTAAGATGTTGCTTCGTAAGAAATAATAATCGGAATTTAAACGGATATTAGACAGATGTTTTTTGGGGTTGCGCGAGCGCAAGATGTTTTGGAGTAGCGAAGACAGAGTGAGAGCTCGCTTTCACTATGCTGAGTCACGACAAAACAAACCATAGGTAAATCTTTGGAGGAAATCTTTTTTAAGATGTTGCTTCGCAAGAAATAATCTGTAATTCAGGGAGGCAGCAAACAAAATCTTTAACAAAAATCTCAACTAAAAATGCGCAACAGTACGTTGCTCTATAGGAGCGTTTTATTATGGATCGCCTTACAGGCTCGAAATGAACTGAACCCCAAAAGTTGGACACAACCAACAAGAATATGAAGTATAAGAAACGCTCATTGAAAGAACGTCTGGCTATCTGTCAGATGATTGAGAACGGAATGCCTGCGCAGACGATAAGAGAAC